>NZ_FNZB01000008.1 GCF_900109205.1 Sphingomonas sp. OV641
TGCGCTGCTTGGGGGGCTCCACGCTGCCCCCGCTGCCACGAGGCGGTGTCATTTCTATCTGGCGGAGAATGTGTCTTTTCTAACTGGCGGCAACAAAGCGTAACGGCTTTTTAGGTGTCTCACGCGGCCCCGATCGCCGCGGGCGCTTCGATCAGCCATCGCCCGACGATCCGCTCGAAGTCGACATACGGAATCCGATCGGGGTCGAACTCTAGCACGGCCGCCAAATCGGGCAAATCGGCCAGAAACGCCTCATAGACGCGCTGCACGCGGTCGGCGCTCGGCAACTCGCGGCGCGACACGTTGGCGAGCCAATCACGCGCCTCGCGGAGCGCCCGAGCCGGGTCGCCGCCATGCTCGTGGATGTCCATGCCGGCCAGATCGGAGATGAAACGCTGGTAGCGGAACTGCTCGACGTCGAGGATCAGGACACGCTTGGCTTTCTGATGTTTGCCGCCGTACCGCTTGGCGCCAAGGAACAGCCCGAGTTCGAGCGGCATGTTGAAGCGCGGCAGGTTGTTAACCGCGTCCAGCTCGGTGCGCGACAGGTCATGGATGCCGTAGCGGCACTGTTCGATCAGCGCAAAAATCTTGTCGATCCGGGTCTGGCCACCGTCATCTAGCTCGCGCGCCGAGCGCGGGCGAAAGCCGCAGACGAGGATGGCAAAGATCAGCGCCCGGAACGTCGGCGCGAACGCGTCGTCGAAGGGACAATTGATGAAGACGTCGTCCGTCGACGTCTGGACGGCCGGCAAGCTACTTCTTCTTGGCCAAAACGCTCTTCACTGCCGCGGCGATACGCTGGTCGGAGACGGTCGCCTTTTTGGTCGCCACCGGCGCCAGAACGTAACGGCCCGTCGCTGCGCTGCGCCCGAGCACGCCCGGCTTGCTGCCCTTGGTGGTGATCGTGTCGGACCTGGTCGCCATGACGGTAATATGCGCCTCCCCTCCCCGCCGCGCAAGCGGCGTCCATGGCGCCGGCCCGACTAGCGCCATCGTTCCCCATCGCCGACATCGAAGCTGATTGCATCGGCAAAGGGCCGGAGCACCTCGCTGGGAATCGCGTAGGTGATCGGCAGGCTGATCTCGCCCGCGGTGAGCCCGCTCGTTACCATGCCGAGCACCGCACCCGTCCTCGAGTCACACACCACGCCACCGCTGATGCCGCCAAGCGCCACCGAGCTGATCTGGAACAGTCGCGTCTCACCGCGCTGTATCGCCGGGATTACTGCGCTGACGATCCCTTCGAAAAAGGAGGGTTGGACCAGCCCGCGGTTGGTCGCGTTCGAGAAAAACATCGCCTTGCCGAGTGGGAAACCGCCGATCAGCACCCGGTCGCCTACCCCGACCTTGGTCGAGTCGCCCCAGGTAACCGGCGGCACGTTGTAGGGGGCCTCCTCGCTCTCGGTCGCAGGACAGATCAGGATGCCGGCGTCGATCCCCGGTCCGCCATTCTCGAATCGTTGGTCATAGTAGCGCATGACGGCCGCGAACGGGTACGGCCGTTGCGCCTCTACGCCGTTCAGCCGGCTGTTCGCCCAGAGGTACGCTTCATGCTCCTTTAAGCGGAGCGCTTCCACGACGTGCCAGCAGGTGTAGAGCTTGCCGCGCCCGACCTGAAAGGCGGTGCCCTGAATGTCCATGACCCAGTCCTCATGGACGGGATCCTGGATCGCGATATGGAGCGCGAGGTCGCCCTTAGGCACGCCCGCCTTGTTACCGACGGGTACGATTGATCGTGCGAGGCGGGAGATTGGCGTGTCACGCCCGCGCGACGCCCAGGGCACGCGCTCGAGCGCCTCCTTCAGATCGACCGGTTTCGAAGCAGGCCTTCGATTGCGCTCGGCCACGAACGCTCAGAGCCTATCCTTCAGCGCCTTGGCCGGCGTAAACGTCAGCTTCTTCGACGGCGCGATCGTGATCGCCTCGCCCGTGGCCGGATTGCGGCCGCTGCGCTCGCTCATGCTCTTCACCTTGAACTTGCCGAAACCCGGCAGGTTGATCTCGTCACCCGCCGCGGCTGCCTGGCCGATCGCGTTCAGCGCCGCGTCGAGCAGTTCGCGCGCCTGCTTCTCCGTCGTGCCGAGCTGGTCGGCGACCTGCTTGGCGAGATCCTTGGTGTTCATGCTGTCCGCTTCCCCTGTTTGCCGAGCCGATGTCATAGCGGCGAAGCCACCCGCGGCAAACCGTCGCTCCGCCCGTTGCCGACCGGGATCGCCGTCCCGCTTCAGCCGTGAGTCCTCAGGCAGGAAGGTCCGCCAGACTGCCGCGCCAACCTGGATCTCCGGGGCGCCTGATCAGGCTGGTGAAGCCGAGCTCCGCCCGGATCGCCTCAAAGCGTGCAAGTACATCATCGACGTCGATCCCTGATGCTTCATGCAGGACGCGCATGCGTTCCCGCAGGGCTGCCGGCCACCGCTCGCTGCCTCGGATCAGCATGGCCTGCACGCGTGTCGTGGCGTTCTCGAATAACCACTCGAGCTTCTGGGTCTTGACTTCGGAACCCGACGACCTAGTCCAGTACCAAAGGGAGAACAGCACGCTAATCTCCTCGCGCGAGATGATTGCGATCACCGCGCACAGTACCTTGGCCCTCATTCTCGGTGAAAGCTTGGGGAAGGAAGCGTCCGCCCAATTGCGAGGCCGGTGATGCGGAACAGCGCCGATGAACTCGCTTTGATATCGGTTGATCAAGCTGGTTTGGTCCAGATTGCGCGCGAGCAGCGCCTTTGTCAGATCGTCGAGCAGAGCCAGGAACTCGGACGGCTGGACCTCGCCTACCCCGAACCAGTGCGACGGATGGCCGAGCCAGGCGGCTCGCAAGCATTTCTCAAATGCCAGCAGCATCTCGAACTGTCGGGCGCCGCGCCGATCGTCGCTGGCCCACTCGCTGGCGGGGACACGATGGACAATGGTGTGAAGGAGCTTGCGGCAGTCGGGGCAGATCAGTTCGGTCGCGCCGTTGATGTGCACAAAGGTCGGCCCGCGAGTGGGCACGCAGCTGCGGCAGCCTTCATACCGCCACCGCAAATGACGATGACAGAGGACCAGCGGCAGAGCTGTGTCGCGATCAAGGTAAGCCCCGCCTGCCTTTCGACCTTCTTCAAGGCAAGTGGGACACCAGCAAGAGTGCAGAGGGTCCAGGGCATGTCTGGCCCGATCGGTGCAGCGCAGCCAATCCACGGCAAGGTTCGGCCAAGCCCGTCGGAGTTCCAGCGCGGCCACGCATTCCGGAGCCAATGCGAACGCCTCAGCGATACGATCCCGCTCGCCGGAATCGAGTTCGACGTCCACGCCGCCAGGAGCGACGTCGCCGTTCCGCAGCAGGCTGGCACGCAACCCCTCCACTTCCATGTCGTAGACCGCCGCAGTTCTGCCCAGCCAGGACGAGATCAGCTCGTCCGGATGCGGACGCGGGGCGACCGGCAGCGGGGATGCGTCGACTACCATCGCTCATGCAGTGCCCACCGCGCCCGACCCTGGCCGCCCTCGTCGTTTCGCGATCTCCTTCATGGTGACGCTGGGAAGGACAAGATCATCGGCGTCCAAGTCTTCGGGACCGATCATCTCCGCGCCCCGCCGGATCGCCCGAACGGCGAGGTTCTCAACAAGCCGGAAAATACGGCCGGTATTCCCGTCGGTCAGCTCCAGCAGCCTGGCCCTGAACAAGTCCTCGGCGAGCGGCGACGGATTTCGGAGCGGCAGGATGGCGGCCAGCGTCACCAAGAGCAGCCGAAAGGCTTCGTCATCTCGCCAGCGCACGAGCTCGATCGCATCGAAGCGATCGGCGAGCGCTGCGTCCGTCAAGAGCGCCGCCCTCGCCTCGTGGTTGCCCGTGCAGACCAATGGCATTCGCAGGTCGTTGGCGAAGTAGCGGATCGTGTTCAGGAAAATGCGTTGCTGGCGCGGTGTGCAGGCCAGCATATGGTTGATCTCGTCAAGTAACAGCATGCGCGCGCCGACCTGCCCCATCAACCGGCGCGTAAGCTGCCGGGCGCGTCCGAGATCGGACCCACCAGCGAAGCCCGCACCCAGCGCGGCCAGGATCTCGTCGTAGAACTCGCCCTCGGTCGGCTCCGGCGGCAGCTGCACGGCGACGACCGGGACGGTCGCCAGCCCCGTTCTGTCATCGAAGGTGCGCGGGTTTTCGTCCGCGAACCGCTCGACGATATGCGATTTGCCCATCCCTGTTTGCCCGAAGACGAGAAGGCAGGGCATGCGGGTGCGAGGCGGGTGCGCCAGCAACTCGCCCAGCATCGACCGGACCTTCTCCGCCTTCGGAAAACCGACCCAGCGATCCTTGCGTATCCATGCGACACGCTCATCGTCCGGCCAGAGCGCCTGGTCGCGGTAGCCTTCCGCCAGATGCGCGAATTTGGTCATCCTCTCTTCTCGTCGACCAAGAACGGAAGGTCGCCCAGTGGAGGCGCGGGTGGCGGGCATTGGCCAGACACAGGCGCCGGCTGGGCACGCTTTGGCAGATCAGAGTGCTTGGCCGCGCGGACGCGTTGAGCGTCCGCGAGCGCCGTCGCGGTGCGCTGCATGGCGAGCCGGGCCGCCTTAGTCTTGCGGGCAGCCTCGGCGACGATGAAGCGCTGCGTCTCGACAGCGTCAAAGATGAGCTGCTCGTTGACAGCCCCGCGGCCCCGCTCGCGCAGGGTACGCTGCGCCTCCAGCTGCTCCCAGCGGGTGATCGCTGGCCGGCGAAGGTCGCGGTACGGCACCTCAAGATGGTCACCGTCCGGCAGCTCGAGCCAGATCCGTGAAAGGTCGCGCGGGTCCCACCGGACGGGCAGCTTGCCGCCGGGTCGGGTGTAATGGCAGGACAACGCATCATCCCAATAGTGGGTATTGAACAGCTCGATCCCTTCGCGCGTGACCGCCCGCACCTCGCAGGGCAGAAAGTCGAACAGGAACGCGGCCGGATCAGCGGGCAGCCGCATGAGTTCCGTCCGTCGCTCAACCGCTTCGTCCCAAGCGGTCGCAGGCGGGATGCCGAGCCCGCGGTGAATATCTGCGTGGTACGGCCCGATAATTTCCCCGGCGAGCCAGGCCTCGATCTCCGCCAGCGTCATGCACGCCTTACCTTCGGCCTGGTAGTCGCCGCGCTCGGCGACGTTGGAAAAAGTGGTGCCGGGCAACAGGTGGACGGCGCCCATCATCGTCCCGATCAGCCGCTCGATGTGCGCACCATAATGGGGACGCTTGCGAGGCCGGTACTCGAGCGCGATCGAGTAGGTACGGCAGCCGCGCTTCAATGCCTTCGAATGGTGCTCCCGCGCATTGTCGAGGTGAAGACGGTCCATCAGGCCCTGATTGCCCCATGGCGCAGACATGCCGCGTTCGGCGAGCTAGGGGTCCTTCGGCAGCACGGCGTGGCGCATGGCCATCCCAACCGACACCGCCGACGGGTGCAGCATCGTGAGGTGGAAGCCCGGCACCGTCCTGCTCGCAATGTCGATCATGAGCGTGATCCACGGCCGGCCGATCGGCCGACGGTACACGTCGTCGACTGCGATTACGTCGACGAGCGTGTGGTCGGACTGCACGAGTTCGAGTGCGTAGCCTGCCTCAAGGCGGCCGCGCACCGGCCGAAACCGGTCGGCCGCCGCCTTGGTGCCCTCGCGTGCGGCGATGATGTCCTCCGGCGGAAGCGCCGCGATGCGAGCGCGCAGTGCCTTTACGCTCGGGATTGGGACGCCGGCCTTCAGGCACTCGTGACGCAGCCAACGTCGCAAGCTAGCTACGCTCGGCTTCTCCGCGGTGAGATAAACCTCGCGGAGCGCTCGGCGGATCAGGTCTTCCTGTTCGCTCAGCAACCGGCGCTCGCCCCGTACCCGACCGCGCTTGCCCGGGAGAAGCGAGGCGAGCTCCGGTGAAGCGCGGTACGCCCGGATTAGTTCGAACAGGCGGGAGCGTCCAAGACCCAAGGTGGCTGCAGCGTTCGCTGCGGTCTGGGCATTGATCGTGACCTTGGCGGCAAGAGGCCGGATCACGAGTTCCCGGCGATGGGCCTCGCTAAAGGCTGCGTCACTCGCACCGTCCGTTCCCGCCTCGCGCATCGGTTCACAACCCTGCCGCTTGGACTGCGGACAAAGTCTATCTTTTCAGGGCATGAGTCCAGCGTTTCGGGAGCAGAATGCCCGGGCGAACCGGCAATCAAGGCCGCAGTCCACCTATTCAGGAACTGCGACATCGGGACCATACACGTGCCCCTTTATTCCAGGAAGGGATATTACTGGAATAAACAATGTGCATCTTTGCCGGGTGAACCAGGTCTTGACGGCTTCCCGGATTATCCGCATGATCCGGCCTGTCAGCCTTTCAGGCTGGCTTGCTCCAGGTAACGCTCGGAAACAGACAAACGCAACGCAACAAGACCGCCATACACGCTGAAGACGTCCCGATGTGCAAAGAGAACGGCCGCTAGGCCAAGCGGAGATCCGCAACGCACTGGTGAAGGACAGCCCGCGGGCAGGCGGTTGAAACAGATCCTACCACGGTAACTGCGACAAGATTGGAGCGCCGCTCATGGCGAAGAGCATGGAAATCGTGCCGTCCGGCACGCTGCAGAAGCAGTTCGGCCATTATTCCGACGAGGCGATGATCCGCCCTGTCGGCGTCAGCCGCAACGGCCGGGTGCGCTTCGTCATGGTTCCTGTGGACGAATATGAGCGCCTGCGACGCCGTGAACGGGTCGCCGGGCGCACGGAGGATCTGGATGAAGAAACCCTCGACGCGCTCCGTGCCGTCAAACCCGGGCCAGGCAGCGAAGAAGCCGAAAGGCAGTTCCAAGCTGCCGGAGCCGGGTGAAGTCCTTAACTACAGCTATCTTTGGGAGCGTGAGTATCGCGAGGGTCGCGACGAAGGGATCAAGGACCGACCTGTCGCCGTCGTGCTGATGACAGTCAGCCGCGATGGTCTTCCCCTCGTCCATGTCGTTCCCTTCACGACCAAGGAGCCCGGCGCCGACGACGTCGCGATCGAGATGCCGCAAGCTGTTCGCCGGCAGCTCGGGCTTTCCGGCGAGCGGTCGTGGATCGTGGTCAGCGAGTGGAACCGCTATGCGTGGCCGGGCTACGACACGCGGCCGATCCCCGGGCGCGAGCCGTCCACCAGCTACGGCTTCCTGCCCTCCAGCCTGCTCCAGCGCGTCCTCGATACGATGGTGGCGGTCGGGATCGGTCGGCCGGTCGACCGCGACTGAATAGTCAGGTGGCTTGTCCCCGTACCGTCGAGATGGCCTAAGGCGATCCGTTGTAAATGGGCGAATAGCTTGTGTTGGGGGAAGGCACAGATGCGAACACGGAACATCGCTTGCATAGTTGGGCTGGCGGCCCTCGCGGCCTGCTCGGGATCACCGGAGTCGATGCTTCAGAGCGGTGATCCCAAGGTTTGTGTCTCTGATGCCATTCTGTCTCAGGCGTATGACGTCGTCCGAGAGAACGCGCAGGCGCCCCGCGACGAGCTTCTCGCCGAGCGATATGACGAACTTAAAGCCGGGTGGCTGGCCAAGCTTTCCTTCGTTGCTGGCGACGTGACCAGTACCTCTGTGGACCGTGCAAACCAGAGCGTCGAATGCTCGGGCACACTTCATATCTCTGCTGAAGGGGTGGAGGGTAGCGAAGATGCGCCGTTCGCATACCAGGTGAAGGCGAACCTTTCGGATCCTCGCAGCCCGATCATCTCCGTCGACGTGTCAGCACTCCGCGGCCCGCTGGCTACGATGCTTGGCAAGGTTGCTCGGCCGGACATTGTAAACGCCCAGTCGAGCCGCGACGAAAGCGATGATGCCCTGACCAAGCTGGATGAGGATGAGGTGAGGAATACGCCGGGTGCGCTCGAAAAGCTGCAGGCCCGGTCCCGAGAAAACTTGGTCCAGAACAATTTCAGCGCTTCGGAGCTGGCGCTGGTGGACCGTGTCTACTCCTCCCACATGATGTGTGCTGCCTCGGACGCACGCAATCGTGATGCCCACTGCCGCAAAGAGCGGCGTCTCGAGCAAGAAGCGAAGTCGATCGACTTGTGCCGAACCGCGGGCAACGAGTGGTATCATTGCTCACGCGAAGCCGAGCTCCAGGAACAGAGGGACGCGCTTCGCGGGACCAGAAATGATGATGTCGTCGAAGGCGCGTTCTGACCCACCGCAGGAGGCGAGGTCCAGCAAGTGTCTATAAGATCCTACGTAACCAGACAGTTCCGCGCTTATGCCTGGGCCGTTCTCGTTGGGGAGCGAGGTAACGACACCGGGCAACCCCGGTATATAGGCGGCCCTACATGCGACGAAGCTATCGGCGACCTACTTGTTCTTCTAGGTACGTGCTCCAGGCCTCTAAAAGCTTGGATCATCTCGGATCTCGATACGTTCGGGCACGGTGACCACGCGCTCTTGATCGAAACAACTGACGGTGCCGTTGTTGTACGCGGCGGGCTCACTTCTGGTTACAACGGCCAAGGTGCTCGAGCACTAGCGAGTTCAATTAAGCTTCTGGTCGATCGCGACTGCTACCCCGAAGATGCGGTTGTAAGAAGAGACGTCCTTTTACGCGCGAGACACTGTGCGCTCTTGGATGAGGATATCGAGCTCATTCGCAATGGTGGTGACGTACGACGGAGGCAGCACTTCACTCATTACCTCGACGCGCCTTACTTTCGTGAGAGAAGGACTTGGGAGTACGGCCGACCCGTCCTGCCCTTATCCTTGCTTCATCCTTCTCTACGCTCAACCGCGCAGGAGTTCTTTGTAAAGCCAGACCAGGTTCTGCGTGACGTCGCTCGAGACATCGAGCATCGAGTGAAAACGCAGCTGCCCAAGGGCAGGTCAAGGGGTCAGCGCGAGGGTGCATTTTGGAACAACGCCTTCTCTGAGGACAACGCACCTCTCGTATGGCCCGACTTAGAGAAGGGCGAGGTAATCGCGCGGGTGAAGCTCTTTGAGGGGGCCTTTGGCACGATCAGGAACCCCCGTGCGCATCGACCGGATGTACCAGACGATCACGCGTTCGAAGAACTTCTACTCCTGAATATGCTATTGAGCTTTGTCGATGAGGCCGAACCACGACAGATGGACGGGACCAGCGAAACGATGGAAAACGGAGTCCCTCCCGCTTCCGAGGAACGCACTAGCTGATGCCTGACGACATCGTGCCAGCGTACCCGGGTTCGGCGGCGAGCGCCTGGCAGATCCTCAACCTCGCACACGAGTTTCGCGGTAGCTGCTTGCATCTGATGGCGCGGTCTCACGGATCGGAGCCACACCAGCTCGCTCCGGCCCGCGTTTTAGCGATCCACGCGATCGAGCTCTACCTGAACGCGCTGATGCTTGATGCTGGCGAGACACCCCAAGCAGTCCGTGGGCTGCAGCACGACCTCGGGGCGCGCGCGAAGCGAGCGGGAGAGTGCGGTCTCGTCCTGCGCCAGCGGACGGCCGATCATCTGCACCGGCTTACCAGCGGGAGGGAGTACCTGACAGCCCGCTATGGACCAGAGCTGTCAGGGACGCTGTCGCAGCTCAACAGGTTGACGGCGACGCTTGAAGAAGTCGCGCAAAAGGTCACGCAGCTTGTTAACAGGAGGATCGAGGCACGGTTTGCGAGCCGGGCATCAGCGTGAAGGGGCAGAGTGGCATACAATCCTGAACAGATCGCGGAGGAGTTCTTCGAAGCCGTCCGTCGGGTCCATGCTTTGGGGGCCGGCACGCCTGAGACCGCCTACTATCCCGCGCTGAACACCCTGTTCGAGCGCGTGGGGGCTTCCCTCCGGCCCAAGGTGCTGCCCGTGTCGCAGCTCGCCAACACCGGCGCCGGCAGCCCCGATTTCGGTTTGTTCGCAGCGCGGCAGATTCAGAAGGGCGCACCGCGGCCGGGGCAGGCGCCCGAGCGCGGGGTAGTAGAGGTCAAGGGCGTCGCCGATGACAGCCTGTTCAAGTCGACACCCAAGCAGCTGACTAAATACTTCGAAGGCTATGGACTGGTCCTCGTGACCAACCTGCGCGCCTTCCAGCTGGTCGGACGCGGACCCGACGGCCAGGCCGCACGTCTGGAGGCGTTCGCGATCGCGCAGAGCGCGCCCGAGTTCTGGTCCCTCGTTCAAGAGCCGGCTGAAGCCGCCAAGTCAGTCGGCCGCGCGTTCGTCGAGTATCTTCGGCGCGCCTTCACGCAGAACGTCGCTCTCGTTCAACCCAAGGACGTCGCGTGGTTTCTGGCATCCTATGCTCGCGACGCACTGGCTAGGGTCGAGGCCGCTGGTGATCTGCCGGCGCTTAAGACGATCCGTACCGCGTTGGAGGATGCCCTCGGGATCACCTTCGAGGGCGAGAAGGGTGATCACTTCTTCAGGTCCACCCTCATCCAGACGCTCTTCTACGGGTTGTTTTCGGCGTGGGGCATCTGGGCGCGCACCACACCGCGCAACCCTGCGCGGTTCGATTGGCACTCGGCTGCATGGACCCTCCATGTGCCGTTCGTGGCGACACTGTTTCAGCAGCTCACCGCTCCGAAGCACATCAAGAAGCTGGACCTCGTCGAGGTGCTCGACTGGACCGGCGAGACGCTCAACCGGATCGACGCCAAGGAGTTCTTGAAGCGCTTCGAGGAAGGACGCGCTGTCCAGTACTTCTACGAGCCCTTCCTCGAGGCGTTCGATCCCAAGCTCCGGAAGCAGTTCGGAGTCTGGTACACGCCGGTCGAGGTGATCGACTACATGGTCGCGCGCGTCGACCGTGCTCTCAAGCACGACCTTGGCATTTCGGATGGGCTCGCTGACGAGCGGGTCTATGTCCTCGACCCCTGTTGCGGCACCGGGGGTTTCTTCAACTCCGTCCTGCGCCGGATTGAGGCGAACCTGGCTGCTCATGGGCTCGGTTCTGCCGTCGCGGATCGACTGCGAAGTGCCGCCTGCAACCGGGTGTTCGGCTTCGAGATCATGCCGGCGCCCTTCGTCGTCGCCCACATGCAGGCGGGCATCACGCTCTCGAACATGGGGGCGCCGATACCCGACGATGCGCGGCCGGGGATCTACCTGACCAACGCCCTCACCGGGTGGGAACCGCACACGAACAAGCCCCTGCCCTTCGCGGAACTGGAGGAAGAGCGGGCCTCGGCCGATGCCGTGAAACAGACCAGGCCGATCCTCGTCGTACTCGGAAACCCGCCCTATGACGGCTTCGCCGGCGTGTCCTCCAATCCGGAGGAGCGGGCGCTCTCGAACGAGTACCGGAAGGTGAAGAAGGTCGCCCCCGCCCAGGGCCAGGGCTTGAACGAGCTCTACGTCCGCTTCTTTCGAATGGCTGAGCGGCGTATTGCCGAGAAGACGGGCCAGGGCGTGGTGTCGTTCATCTCCAACTACAGCTGGCTGGACAGCTCCAGCTGCTCCGGCATGCGGGAGCGATATCTGGAGGCATTCGACACGATCAACGTCGATTGTCTGAACGGGGACAAGTACAAGACCGGGAAGCGCACGCCTGATGGCTCGGCCGACCCATCCGTGTTCGCGACCACGGCCAACCCTGCCGGCATCCAGGTGGGCACGGCGATCGTCACGATGGTGCGCCACCAGGATCATCAGCCGACCGATGTGATCGGCTTCCGTAACATCTGGGGCGCCGGCAAGAGGGAGGCGCTTGCCGCGACGGCGGAAGCCGACCCGGCGACCCTCTACGAGTCCGTGGCTCCGACCTTGCCGATGCGATTGCAGTTCATGCCGTTCGACGTCGATCCGGCGTACTTTGAATGGCCTCTGCTACCCAGCTTGCTGCCTGTCGGGTTTCCGGGCGTCAAGACGAGTCGGGACGAGTTCCTGGTCGACGTCGACCGGGACGCGCTTGAGCGCAGGATCGAGCGTTATCTCGACCCGAAGACGACGGACGCCGAGCTCGCGAAGTCGCACCCTGCTCTCGTGAACACGACCGAACGGTACAACGCGGCAACCACGCGCAAAGCGCTGATCGAGCGGAAATATCAACTCGGCCAAATCGTGCGCTATGCCTACCGGCCCTTTGACGTTCGTTGGGCATATTGGGACCCCGACACCAAGCTGATTGACGAGAAACGCCCCGAGTTTTTCGCCAATGCAGAAGTAGGAAACCGATTCCTCACGGCCGGCGTCCGGAACCGCATGGGGGTCTATTACAAGCCCCAGTCCGTCAGCGTTCTCGGCGATCACCACCTTGTCGAGAGCAACGTGTCGATCTTCCCGGCCCGGGTTCGTCAGGACACCCAGAATGTCGAGCCGAACCTCGCCAAGTCGGTGAAGACGATGCTGGCCGAGCGGGATCTCACGAGTGACCAGCTGTTCGACCACGTTCTCGCCACCCTGAATGCGCCGGTCTACGAGGCGCGGTACATCGATGCCCTTCGTGTCGACTGGCCTCGCATCCCGATCCCGGCGTCGAACGAGACGTTCGCGCGCTCTGCGGCGCTGGGGGCAAGACTTGCGGCTCTCCTCGATGTCGAGGTGGCCGTGGATGGTGTCAGCCGCGGGGCGCTGTTGCCGGGACTGTCCTCGATCGGATTGCCCTACGGCTCGTCCTACGAGGTCACCGCGGGCTGGGGTTCGGTACAGCGGAAGGACAGCGGAACGCGACTGATCATGCCCGGCGCGGGCATGGCGACAGAAAGGGAGTGGACCGAGGCGGAACTGGAGGCTCTGCGCCAGATCGCAACCCGGCACGGCCTTTCGTTGGCTGCATTGCTGGACGTCACCGGTGATAGAGCCGTCGACATCGAGATGAACGGGACGGCGGGTTGGCGGGCTGTGCCGTCCAAGGTGTGGAGCTACACTGCGGGCGGCTACCAGGCCCTCAAGAAGTGGCTTTCGTACCGCGAAACGGCGATTATGGGGCGACCGCTTCGTGGTGAAGAGGTGCTTCACTTCGCACAAACGGCGCGTCGGATCACAGAGATCCTCGCTATGGGACCGGCGCTGAATGCGACGCATGACGAAGCGCGAGCGGACGCGATCGTCTGGACCGCGAGGGATGAAACGGGCCAGGTCGTCGTCGATGACAATGACTAAACAGTCAATATAGAGGCGCGGTGATGAGCATCACGCGGGTAGAGGATATCGGGCATGTGCGCTTCGCAGCGCCGGACCTGGCGGAAATGCGCCGTTTTCTCGAGGAGTTCGGGCTTTCCTGCTTTGAACGGGACGGGCGCCTGTACGGCCGCGGATCGGATGGCGCGCCGTTCGCGCATGTGACCGAGCGGGGCGAAGCGGCATTTCTGGGGCTGGGCCTGCGGCTGGCGGATCGCGAGTCGCTGGAGCGCTTGGCGGACAGCGAGGGCGCGCGCGTCGAGCCGTTCGATGCGCCGGGCGGCGGCTGGGTGGTCCGGCTGCGCGATCCGGACGGCAATGCGGTGGAGGCGGTCGCCGGGCAGGCGTGGGACGAGGCGGGGGCGCACGTGCCGGAAAGCGGGTTCAACTCCGCGGCGCTGCGGCGGCGGCTGCGCAGCGCGGTGCGGCTGGCGCAAGGCCCTTCGCGCGTCCGGCGGCTGGGCCATGCGGTGCTCAACGTCGCGGATTTCCGGCGATCGGAGCGCTGGTACAAGGAACGTTTCGGCTTCATCACCTCCGACGAGATCGAGGCGGCGCCGGGCGTGGCGCTGGGCGCCTTCATGCGCTGCGACCGCGGCGACCAGCCGACCGACCACCATACGCTGTTCCTGGCGCAGCTGCCCGGCGGGCCGGGGTTCAACCATGCCGCTTTCGAGGTCGCCGGGCTGGACGACCTGATGCTGGGCCATGCGCATCTGAAGGCCAGGGGGCGCAACGCGGCCTGGGGAGTGGGACGGCACAAGCTGGGCAGCCAGATCTTCGATTACTGGAAGGATCCCTGGGGGCACGAACTGGAGCATTGGACTGACGGCGATCTGTTCACCGCCGAGGACGGATCCAACAAGGCGACCGTGCGCGACATGCTCGACGTGCAATGGGGCAGCCCGTTCCCGGCGCTCGCCGGCAAGCGTGCGCCGAGTTTCGAGAATGTCGGGCGGCTGATGGCGTTCAACATCAGGTTGCGGCAGCTGTTCCGCCGCGGACGAAAGGAAGTGGCATGAAGCTGGCGCGCTACGAGCAGGGCGGCGAGGCGCGGATCGGCGTGGTCGCCGGCGACCGGATCGTCGATGCCGGGGCAGGATCGATGATCGACCTGATCGCCGATTGGGACACGCGGGGCGATGCGCTTGCGTCGGCGTCGACGGGAGAGGGGCTGCCGCTCGCTTCGGTGCGGCTGCTGGCGCCGGTGCCGCGCCCGGGCAAGATCTTCGCGATCGGCCTCAACTATGCCGATCATATCGCCGAATCGAACATGGAAACGCCGCAGCGGCAGGTGTGGTTCACCAAGGCGCAGACCTCGATCAACGGACCGCATGATCCGATCCTGATCGCGCGCAATGCGCCGTTCGTCGATTACGAGGTGGAACTGGTGGCGGTGATCGGGCGGCGCGCCAAGCACATCGCGGCGGCGGACGCGGCGGCGCATGTCTTCGGCTATTGCGTCGGCAACGACGTGACCGAGCGGATGTGGCAGCATGCCGGCCCGCAATGGGCATTGGGCAAGTCGTTCGACACGCATGCCCCGATCGGCCCGTGGATCGTCACGGCGGACGAGATCGGCGACCCGCACGACCTGGCGATCCGCTGCTTCGTCAACGGCGAGCAGCGGCAGGCGTCGAACACGCGGCATCTGGTGTTCGATCTGTGGCAGCAGATCGAGCATCTGTCCGCCGCGATGACGCTGGAGCCGGGCGACCTGATCTTCACCGGCACGCCGGGCGGCGTCGGTGCGGCGATGGAGCCCAAGCGCTTCCTGAAGCCGGGCGACACGGTGCGCTGCGAGATCGACCGCATCGGCGCCATCCAAGCCACGATGGTGGCGGAAGACTGACGGTGGCGCAGGACCGGACGTGCGACGTCCTGATCGTCGGCGCGGGGCCGACGGGATCGGCGCTGGCGCTGTTCCTGGCACAGCAGGGCGTGCGCGTGCTGATCGCGGACAAGGCAGCGGACATCTACCCGCTGCCGCGCGCGGCGCATATCGATCATGAAACGGTGCGCATCTTCCAGGCGCTCGGGCTGGCGGCACCGATCATGGCATCGTGCCGGCAGGCGCCGCGCTACGACTTCGTCAATGCCAGGGGCGACGTGCTGCTGCGCTTCGATGGCGCGGACCGCATCGGTGCGGGCGGATGGCCGGCGGCGAACATGATCCACCAGCCGTCGATCGAGCGGGCGCTGCGCGACGCGCTGCACGCCAACCCGGCGATCACGCTGCGCACCGGCTGGACGCTGCAGGCGCTGGCGATGGACGACGACGGTGCGACGGCGCGGTTCGCCGACGGCGCGGACGAAACAACAGTGCGCGCGCGCTTCGTCGTCGGGGCGGACGGCACGCGCAGCGCGACGCGCGCCCTGGCGGGGATCGCGCTGGACGATCTGTGCTTCGACGAACCGTGGCTGGTGATCGATGCGATCGTGCATGACGCGGCGCGGCTGCCGACGATCAACCTGCAGATCTGCGATCCGGCGCGGCCGACGACCTGCGTGCTGATGGGGTCGGGGCGGCACCGGTGGGAGTTCATGCTGCGGCCGGGCGAGACGCCCGAGCAGGCGACCGACCCGGCGTTCGTCGCCGCGCTGCTCGCGCCGTGGAACGTCGAGGGCGCGGTCGAGGTCGAGCGGCTGGCGGTCTATCGCTTCAACGCGCGGGTGGCGCATCGCTGGCGCGCCGGGCCGGTGCTGCTGGCGGGCGATGCGGCGCACCAGATGCCGCCGTTCGCGGGGCAGGGCATGTGTTCGGGCCTGCGCGACGCGGCCAACCTCGGCTGGAAGCTGGCGGCGGTGGTCGCAGGGGACGCGCCGGCGACGCTGCTCGACACCTATCAGGCCGAGCGCGAGCCGCATGTCCGCCAGATCATCGCGCTGGCGATGATGATGGGGCGCACGGTCTGCGAGCTCGATCCCGAGATCGCCGCCGCGCGCGACGTGCAGATGATCGCCGCGCGCGCCCAGGCGGGCGAGATGCGACCGCCCGCGGCGGCGCTGGCGAACGGGCATCTGCTGGCCGGGTCGGCGGCGGCAGGCGACTATTTCCCGCAATTCCTCGGCGCGGCGGGCGAGCGGCTGGATGACGTGCTGGGGGCTGGAGCGTGGCTGCTTGCTGACGCGCCGATCCCCACGGGGGAGGGCGGCGTTCGCGCCGCGGATCTGTCGCACCCCGCGCTGGCGCCGTTCGCGGCGGCGATCGCCGAATGGCTGCGCACGCGCGACGTGCCCGCGGTGCTCGTTCGGCCGGACCGCTATGTGTTCGGGACGGGGACGCCGTCCGATCTTCAGGCCGCCTATCGCTTCGCCACGGCGGCGCAATCACCGGTGCCGGACGGCGCCTTCATACGGGAGAGTGAAATGTCGATCGATGGAACCTACGACGTCGTCGTGAAATCGCCGATGGGCGAGCGCAAGTCGGTGCTGACGGTGCAGAGCGCCGGCGATCGCTTCACCGGCACCAATGCCGGCGACGCCGGTTCGTTCGACGTGTCCGGCGCGGTGAGCGGCAACACGCTGACGTGGCAGCAGAAGATCACCACGCCGATGCCGATGACGCTCGACATGACCGCCACGATCGAGGGCGACACGATCACCGGATCGGCCAAGGCGGGGGCGTTCGGGTCCTTCCCGCTGAGCGGGCAGCGGACCGGCTGACATCAGTCTGCCGGCTGGAGCGGCGGCATCCGGTAGATGCCGTCGAGCCATTCGGTGTGGGGAAGATAGGCGCGCATCACGATGCCGAACGGGCCGGCCGGGGCGGGCAGCCAGTTCACCTCCGGAACGTCCGCCGGCGGCTCGTGGCCGATCGCGATCGTCAGCCTGCCGTCCGCCGCCTTTGCGAGCCCGGGCGTCCGGTCGCCGATCGAATAGCGTTGCAGCGGATTGGCGGTGAGGAACATCTGCCCGTCGTCCGCCGCCTCGTACATCGTCAGCGACCAGAAGCCGTCGACCGGCGGCAGCGTATCGGCGGCGAAGTGCAGCCGCCATTGGCGGGTGCCGTCGTAGAGGCCGTCGCTGGTGCCGGTGCCTTGCAGGTACAGCGCCTCGACCGACGGCATCGCCGCCAGCCCCTTCAGCGCGACGGCGGCGCGATAACGATAATCCTGGCCGAAGTCGCCGACGCCGTGCCCGGGCTGGAGCCAGCCGTCCACGGCGCGTGCGCCGATCCCGCCGGCGGCGACGGCCCAGTGTCGCGCCTGCTGCACGCCCGTCGCGATCGCCTGCGCCGCGTCAGGCGAGAAGCGCGTCGGATCGAACCGCCCCTCGCCGATGCCCAGCCCCGCGATCCGACGCCGCAGCGCGAGATCGGTGGCGGGCGGCGGATTGGCCACCATCATGGCATCGACGGCGGCGAGATAGTCGGCCCAGTCGGCGGTGCGGCTGGCGAGCGGCGTCCAGTCGCGCGCGGCGGGTGCGTCGAGCGTGATCGCCTGCTGCACCGCTCGTGCCGCCTCCAGGTCCGCCGGCCCGTCGACCAGCACGCGCGCCAGCCCCCAGACGAAGTCGGTCGGCGCGCGGATCACCATCGGGCCGGTCTCGTCGGAGGACGGGCCGACGATGCGGAAGGTGCCGCCCTCGGCCCCGGTGGTGCGGGTGCCCAGGATGGCGAAATTGTTGGTCCAGGCGTCCATCAGCGCGAAGGACAGGTAACGCTCTCCGGCAGGCGGCAGGGTGAGCGTCGCGGGACCGTGGCTGAGGTCCAGGTGCGCGCTGGAATAGAGCGTGTCGTTGTTCGGCAGCGTCACCTCACGATCGCGCGGCGTGAGCAGCCGGTGGACGTGGTGCAGGCGGTTCTGCTGCACGCCCAGGCGCAGCACGCGGGTGCGGGTGGCCGCCATCTCGATCAGCGGCAGGCCATACAGCCATGCCTCTGCGGCCTGCTCCTCGAGCGTGTGGCGCATCGTTCGCTCTCCTCGACCTCGTCCAGCGCCCTGTCCTGCCGCGCGGCAGTGGCATCGGCAAGCTCAAACTGACCGAACGGTCAGTCGGTGCGATCAGCCTCGTGGCGCTGCGGGCGGATGATGGCGTCGGCCGCCTGCGCGGCGATCAGCTCGGCCTCCGGCGGCGCCAGGCCGAAGGAGCGCAGCGTCATCGCGCACAGCTGCTGAGTCTGCACCAGCGGCGACCAGTCGTCGTGATGCCGCACGGTGGAATAGAGCAGGATGTGCGCCACCCCCATCACGAAGAGCAGCCCGGCCTGCACCGTGGGCAGCGCCAGCCGCCCGCTACGCAGCCCGGCGGCGAGATCGTGGCGCAGGCCGTCGTTCAGCGCCTCGCTCGCCGAGCGGCGCGGATCGTTGTGAAGCAGGATCGCGCCCTCCGCCGGCGATTCGACGACGCTCGCGACATAGACGCAGATCGCGCGCGTCAGGCGCACCGCGGGATCCTCGATGCCGGCGTTGATCGTCGCGATCCGTTCCTCGACGGTGGACCGGATCTCGGTGACGATGGCGGTGAGCAGCGCATCCTTGTCGTCGAAATGGTTGTAGAAGGTGCCCTTGGCGACGCCGGCCGCAGCGACGATGTCGTCGATCGCCACCGCATCGATCGCCCGTTCCGCAAACAACCGCCGGCCGGCGGCGAGCAGGGCATTGCGGGTGCGCAGGACGCGGGCTTGGGGGACTGGCGGGGAAGCGATCGTCACCCGGCTGGCATGCCGCAGGCGGCGGCTGCGTTCCAGTCACTTGTCACCGCCGGGCGGGTGGCCGCCATCGCTCTGTTACGTTTCGTTACGCGCCGTCACGCGGCAGCGGCACAGCGCCGCGCCGCTTGCGCTACGCACCGCAGGGCGCCGCGCCGCTCGCGGGTCGGCGCGATGATCGCGGGTGGACGGAGCTGAGGGATGAGCGTCGCGGACACGATGGTGGCAGTGATCGAGGACGATCCGGGAATCCGTGATCTCGTCACCGACCTGTTGCGCCGCGAAGGGTTCGAGGTGCTCGCCTATGCCGATGCCGCCTCCTTCTTCCGCTCGGCACCGGTCGAGCGGCTCGATTGCCTGATCCTCGACGTCATGCTGCCCGGGGAGGACGGGCTGTCGATCTGCCGCACGCTGCGCGCCGCGCGCCCGCGGCTGCCGATCCTGATGGTCAGTGCCAAGGGCGATGACGTCGACCGGATCGTCGGGCTGGAAGTGGGCGCGGACGATTACCTCGCCAAGCCGTTCAACGCGCGCGAGCTTCTGGCCCGTGTTCGCGCGGCGCTTCGCCGGCTGCGCGCCGGCAGCGAGGCGGCGGCAGGAGAAGAGGCGGCGATCTACCGCTTCGCCGGCTGGACGCTGTCCGCCGGCAATCGCAGCCTAACCGCGCCGGACGGCGCGCTGGTCAATCTGACCGGCGGCGAATTCGACCTGCTGCTGGCGCTGGTGTCGCATCCGCAGCGCGTGGTGACGCGCGACCAGTTGCTCGACTGGACGCGCGGCAAGGTGGCGACGCCCTTCGATCGCGCGGTCGACGTCCAGCTCAGCCGCCTCCGCCGCAAGATCGGCGACGATCCGCGCGAGCCGGCGATGATCCGCACGATCCGCGGCGACGGCTATATGTTCGCGATGCCGGTGGCGCGATGCTGAAGCCGTCCAGACTGTTCGGCGGGCTGCGCGCGCGGCTGGGCGGGCTGCTGCTGCTCCACACGCTGACGGTGGCGGCGCTGCTGGTGCTGTTGCTCGTGGGCTTCGGCAAGCCGCGCCAGACCTTCTACCGCCTGCCGGAGGCCGACGAAGTAGCGCTGATCGTGCATGCGATCGAGCGCGCGCCGGCGGACGTGCGCCCGGCCGTGGTGGCGGCGGTGAGCACCGATTTCCGTCATGTCCGGCTGGTCCGGGCACCGGCGCCCGGCGAACAGCCGAGCGTGGCGCCGGCGGTTGCCGGTCGATTGGCGGCAAAGCTCGCGATGGCGTGGCAGCGCGAGGCGGCGGCGTCGCCCGACGATCTCGCCGCGGCCTATCGCGCGGTGCTCGGGGCGCGACCGGTCCACGTCCGGGTCGCCGATCATGAGGAACTGCGCGATTTCGGCGGCGGGCGCGTGCTGTCCGACGTGCCCGTCCGTGTCCTGGTACCCTTGCCCGACGAGGGGGGGCGCGACGGGGTGGCGGTCGAGATCGTCCGGATTACGCCGCCCGTCGTGACCCGGCTGGTGCGCTTCTTCCCGGCGCTGATCGGAGTGATCGCGGTATTGCAGGTGGTGGCGATCGTCGTGCTGGCCTGGCAGACCACGCGGCCGGTGTCGCGGCTGCTGGCGGCGGTGCGCAGCGACGGCGCGGGCAAGCCCGATCCGCAATGGCCGACGGGCGGCCCGCGCGAGATCCAGGAACTGGGCGCGGCGTTCGCCGACCGCAGCCGCCGGCTGAAGCAGCTCGCCACGCAGCGCACGCGCATCATGGCGGCGGTGGCGCACGATTTCCGTACCTATCTGACCCGGCTGGAGCTGCGCGCCGATTTCATCGACGAGCCGCGTCAGCGCGATGCGGCCATGGCCGATCTGAAGGAGATGAGCGTCCTGCTGGACGACACGCTCACCTTCGCGCGCTACGCCGGCGAGACCGACCGCATTCCCGACGAGGTGATCGACCTCGACACGGAAATCACCGATGCGGTCGAGGTCCGCCGCGGGGTGGGCGAGGTCATCCTGGTCGATCCGCTGCCGCGCCCGGCGCAGGCGCAGGTCGCGCGCATCTCCTTCCAGCGCATGCTGGCCAACCTGCTCGACAATGCCATTCGCTACGGCGGGCATGCCGGGGTGCGGGTGACGCGGACGGACGGCTGGCTGATCGTCTATGTCGAGGACGAGGGGCCGGGCGTGCCGGAAGACCAGCTCGCCGGGCTGACCGAACCCTTCCACCGGCTGGAGCAATCGCGCGCGCGCCAGACCGGCGGGTCGGGGCTGGGGCTGTCGATCGTCGAGGCGCTGCTCGTGCGCCATGGCGGCCGGCTGACGCTCGCCAACCGGCCGGGCGGCGGGTTTCGCGCCGGGCTGTGGCTGCGCGCCGCCTGAGGCGATTGTTACAATGATTTACGCGGCGCTCGTCGTCGTGTTGCGCAGCCCGGCGAAACCTCCAGTCCTCGAAGAACTGGAGCGACCATCATGCGTATCAATCACGGCATCTCGATCGTCGGCGCCCTCGCGCTCACCGCCTGCACCGTCTCGCTCGGCGCCATGCCTGCCGCCGCGCAGGATCGCCACGGCCATGCCGTCCGCCGGACGACGATCGTCGGCCCTGAAGGCGGTCGGATCACGACGCGCGGCGCCGTCCGCTGGGATCGCGACAACCCCAATTGGTGGCACGGCCATCCGGGCTTTGCCGGCTACCACGGCCCGCGGCCGGGTTATTACTACGCGCCGCATCATGGCTATTATGCGGTGCCGCGCCCTTATTGGGGGCGCACCTGGGTGGTCGGCGCGACGGTGCCCGCCAGTATGCGCGTCTATGTCGTCAGCAATCCGGCCTTCTACGGCCTGACGGTGGCGCCGGCCGGCTATCGCTGGATCTACGTCAACAACAACATCACGCTGATCAACCGCAGCGGCGTGATCGTCCGCAGCGTGCCGCGCGTCTGGTGATCGCGCCGCCGCCGTTCCCCCGCACAGACCAGGACGACCCACAATGAAGCTCTACAAGATTGCCTCGCTGGCCGGCGCCATCGCCATGACCGGCATGTCGGTGGCGAGCGTCGCGGCGGCGCCCCCGCTGACGCTGCAGCCGATCAGCATCGGCGCGGAGACTGCGCGGTTCGACCGCGGCGTCGCCACCGTCAGCCTGACGACCCTGGCCGGGGCGGTCGAGGTGCGGCCGTTGCCCTTGCGCGACGATCGCACGCTCGCCTTTTCCGTCGCGGTGTACAATCGCAGCGGGCGGGCGGCGAACTTCGGCACGGAGAATGTGACCGCCAGCTTCGATCGCGTGCCGCTGCGCGTGCTCACCCATGACGACCTGGCCGATGCCGCCACGCACAAGGCACGCGACCGTCAGGTCGGCGCGCTGGCGCTGGCCGGCGTGCTGGCGGGCGTGGCTTCCACCGCCTCCACCACGCGTTACGGCTATCGCGTCGTGCATACCCCGCGCGCCACCTATGCGCGGGCGATCTCGTGGCAGGACAACAGCATCGGCGCGGCGGGGGCGGTCGCGGCAGTCGGCGCGGGGGCGATGGCAGCGCGCAGCATCGGCGAGCGGCTGGACTATACGCTCGACCGGATCGACGGCGAGACGCTGCAGACCACCACCGTCGATCCCGACGCCAGCCTCGGCGGGGTCGTCACGGTCGCGCTGTACGACGATCTGCGCAAGCGCCCGGGCGTCGTCCACATGACGGTGCGCTGGAACGGCGAACATTATCCCTTCGCCTTCCGCCTCGCGCCGCCCGGCGCCCCGGCGCAGGAGATGCCGGCGACCCAGCCCGGCGACGGCTTCTAGCCCACGCACTGCCCACCCCCGGTTTCTCGCGAGCCGCCGCTTCCTTGTCGAAGCGGCGGTTCGTTCGCGTCGGTCCAATTCAGGCCGTGACCTCGGCGCGCACGGGCTGCGCGGCGCTGCGGCAGCCTCGTCCCGCCGGGCCGGCCATGCCGGTCAGCAATTGCAGGGCAAGGCGGGCGTGCAGGCGGGCGAGGGCGGCGTGGCACGCCTCGGCGCGCGGCACCAGCGCGCCGATCGCCATGCGGGTTTCCTGCTCGGCGCGGCGAAGGTGATAGGACAAATCGTTGTGCGGCATGATCGGTGACGGAGCCTTGCTGACTGCCGGCAACGGCGCCGACCCGTCCGCTCTATCCACCCCGTCCCGCGCGGTGATGATGGCCGTGAAACAGTTCGTGTCGCGCATGTATCGCCCGTGCCGCGCAACGGATGGCTGACACAAAGTGACACGGAGTGTTGCGAAGCCCGCACACCCGCGCGGGGTGCGGCCTCTACATCGTCCCCCTCGCGGGCGCCTTGCGTGCGCCCCCTTCAGGGAGTCCGCCATGCCGTCCGATCCGCGCGCCGGCGCGCAGCAGCCCGCTTGTCGTGCTTGGCAAGGCGGCGCGGCCGCGATGCTGGCGCTCGCCCTTGCCGCCTGTGGCGAGCCGGAGCCGACTCCCGTCGAGGTCCGCCCGGTGGCGGCGATGACGGTGCAGACGGGGCAGCGCGAGGCCGAACTCACCTATCCCGGAGAGCTGCGGTCGGGCTATGAAAGCGCGCTGAGCTTTCAGGTGGCGGGGCGGATCGTCGAACGTGCGGTCAGCACGGGCGACACGGTGAAGCGCGGGCACTTGCTCTACCGCATCGACGCGCTCGACTATCAGCGCAATCTCGACAGCAGCACCGCGCAGCGCCAGGCGGCGGCAAGCGCGGCGCAGACTCAGAACGCCAATCTCGCGCGCAATCGCGCGCTGCTGGCCGAAGGGTTCATCTCGCAGGCGGAATTCGATCAGCAGCGCGCCTCGACCGACCAGGCGCGCTCGCAGGTGCAGGTCGCCGATGCGCAACGCGCAACCGCCGCCACGCAGCTCGGCCGCACCACGCTGACCGCGCCGCGTGGCGGCGTCATCACCCAGACGACCGGCGAGGTGGGGCAGGTGGTCAGCGCCGGGCAGAGCGTGCTGACGCTGGCCGATCCGTCCAGGCCCGAGGTGTCGATCGCGGTGGCGGAAGGCGACGTCGCCACGCTGTCGCGCACGCAGGAGATCTACGTAACGATGTGGTCGCGGCCCGACAAACGCTATGCGGCGCGGGTCCGCAGCGTGGCGGGCGCCGCCGATCCCGCGACGCGCACCTTTGCCGTGCGGCTGGCGGTCAGCGCGCCGCCCGGCGAGCTGCGCTTCGGCGAAACCGCGCAGGTGCATGTCACGCGCGACGTCCCCGCGACCGACGCGCTCACCGTGCCGCTGACGGCGGTGCGCGGCGAGGGCAAGGGAACCATGGTGTGGGTGATCGACCGCGCCAGCATGACCGCGCGCAAGCGCCCGGTGCGGATCGTCTCGGCGAGCGGCAACCAGCTGCTCGTGCGCGGCCTCAGGCCCGGCGAGACGATCGTGACGGCCGGCGTCCACCTGCTGCGCGAGGGCGAGAAGGTGCGGATTGCCGAGGTGCCCAAGGCATGAAATTGCCCAACCTGTCCGAATGGGCGCTGCGCCACCAGCAGTTCGTCGGCTTCCTGATCGCGGTCGCGGTGGTGATGGGGGCGATGTCGTACCTCAACCTGGGCCGCAAGGAAGATCCCGAGTTCGCGGTCAAGTCGATGCTGATCAGCGTCGGCTGGCCCGGCGCCTCGGCGCAGGAAGTGGCCGAACAGGTGGTGAAGCCGATCGAACAGGCGCTGACCACCAACATTCCCGACATCGACTATATCCGCAGCAAGGCGCGCCCGGGCCAGGCGACGTTGAACATCACCTTGCTGCCGACCACGCCGGCGGGCAGCATCCCCGACCTGTGGTACACCGTGCGCAAGACGGTGGCGGATCATCGCGGCGACCTGCCCGACGATGTGGTCGGGCCGCAGTTCAACGATGAGTTCGGCACCACCTTCGGCAACATCTATGCGGTCACCGGCGACGGCTTCGCCTATCCGACGCTGCGCCGCTACGCCGAGGAACTGCGTGATCGCGTGATGCGGCAGCCCGACGTCGGCAAGGTCGACCTGCTCGGCGAGCAGGACGAGGCGGTCTATGTCACCTACGACAGCGCGCGGCTGGCGATGCTGGGGGTGTCGAGCCAGCAGATCGTCGAGGCGCTGCGCGGCACCAATGCGGTCAACCCCTCGGGCGTGCTCGAACTCGGGGCGGAGCGCGTGCGCCTGACCGTAAAGGGCGATTTCGACGCGCTGGCCGACATCGCCGCCACGCCGATCGCCGCCAACGGCAAGACGTTCCGCCTCGACGCCGTGGCGCGGGTGACGCGCGAGCCGGTCAATCCCGCAACGTTCCAGATGCGCTTCGGCGGCAAGGATGCGGTGGGTGTCGCCATCGCGCTGGCGTCGACCGGCGACGTCGACCGGATGGGCGAGGATCTGACGCGGATCGTCGGCGACTATGCCCGGACGCTGCCGGCGGGCGTGAAGATCCACACCGTGTCGGATCAGACGCATGTGGTGGCGGATTCGGTCGGCGAGTTCACCCGCTCGCTGATCGAGGCGATCGTGATCGTGCTGGCGGTGAACTTCCTCTCGCTCGGCTGGCGGCCGGGGATCGTGGTGGCGTTGTGCATTCCGCTGGTGCTGGCGATCACCTTCGTCGGCATGGAATATCAGGGAATCGATCTGCAGCGCATTTCGCTGGGCGCGCTGATCGTCGCGCTGGGGCTGCTGGTGGACGATGCGATTATCGTGGTCGAATCGATCAGCAGCCATCTGGAGGCGGGCTGGACGCGCGCGCGGGCGGCGGTGAGCGCCTTTCGCGTGACCGCGATCCCGATGCTGATCGGCACGATCATCACGATCGTCGGCTTCCTGCCGCTCGCGATCTCCAAGGCGACGGCGAGCGAATATGTGAAATCGCTGTTCCAGGTGGTGGCGCTGTCGCTGGCGATCTCGTGGATCGTGGCGGTGATCTTCACGCCGTTCCTCGCCTATCATCTCCTGCCGCAGAAGCCCGACGCGCGCGACGATGCCGGCGAGCCGGAGGAGCAATATGGCGGGCGCTTCTACGACCGGCTGCGCGGCGCGATCGACTGGTGCCTCGACCGGCGCGTGCTGGTGGTGGGGGTGAGCGCGGCCCTGTTCGTGGGATCGGTGCTGCTGTTCCGCGTGGCGGTGCCGCAGCAATTCTTTCCCGCCTCCGAACGACCCGAACTGGTGGTCGACCTCAACCTCAACGAGAATGCGAGCTTCGAGCAGACCAAGGCGGTGGCGCAGCGGATGGAGCGGCTGCTGGCGGGCGACGAGCGGATCGTTTCCGTCACCAGCTATGTCGGGGGCGGCTCGCCGCGCTTCTACCTGCCGCTGAACGTGCAGACGCCGGACATCGCGCTGGCCGAGCTGGTCGTCGTCACCCGCGACGAGGAAGCGCGCGAGGAGGTGTTCGCCAGGCTCCAGCAATTGTTCGCCAGCTCCTTTCCCGAAGCGCGCGGGCGCGTGAGCCGGCTGGAGAACGGCCCGTCGGTGGGTCAGCCGATCCAGTATCGCGTCGCCGCCCGCGACCTCGCCACCGCGGCGCCGCTCGCGGAGAAGGTCGCGGCATTGCTGCTCGCCGATCCCAATGCGCGCAGCGTGACCGACGATCTGGGCGAGCCGCTGAAGACGATGCGGATCGAGCTGGATCAGGACAAGGTCCGCGCGCTGGGGCTGTCGACCGAGACGGTGGCGCAGTCGCTGCAGGCGGCGATCGGCGGCGCGGTGGCGACCACCTTCCGCGACGGCGACCGGTCGCTCGACGTGACGATGCGGCTCGCGCGCGCCGAGCGCACCGATCTCAGCCGCGTGTACAATCTGCCGATCGCCACGGCCGAGGGCGCGGTGCCGCTGTCGCAGATCGGGCGCATCCGCCCCAACGCCGAGCCGTCGATCCTCTACTGGCGCGGCGGCCAGCCGACGATCACCGTTTCCGCCGATGCCGAGGGAGTCGAGCCGACCGAGGTGATGAAGCGGCTGGCGCCCAAGCTCGACGACCTGCGCGCGACCTTGCCCGACGGCGCCTCGATCGTCGTCGGCGGGACGCAGGAGCAGAGCGCGATCTCGCGGCAGGCGACGCTGGCGGCGGTGCCGATGTCGATCTTCATCATCGTGCTGCTGCTGATGGTCCAGTTGCAGGACGTGCGCCGCATGCTGGTGGTGCTGGCCACCGGCCCGCTGGCGCTGATCGGCGTGGCGCTGATCATGGCGGCGTTCCAGATCCCGTTCGGCTTCGTCGCGATGCTCGGCGGCCTGTCGCTGTTCGGCATGGTACTGCGCAATTCGGTGATCCTGATCGCGCAGATCGACGTGCTGTCGGCGCATGCCGGCTCGCTGCGCGAGGCGGTGCGCGAGGCGGCGGTGCATCGCTTCCGCCCGATCATCCTGACCGCGCTCGCGGCGATCCTGGCGATGATCCCGCTGACCCGGTCGACCTTCTGGGGGCCGATGGCGGTGGCGATCATGGGCGGGCTGATCGTCGCGACGCTGCTCACCATCTTCTTCCTGCCCGCCTTGTACGAACTGGTCTTCGATCGCCGCGGGCATGGCCGGACCCAGGCGGAGGCCCAATCATGACCACTGCGATCCTCCTGGCGGCGGCGCTTGCCGCGCAGGTGCCCGGGCCGCCGATGAGCCTGGGCGACGCGTGGCGCGCGGCGCAGGGGCGCGACCCCGACATCCTCGCCGCCGAGGCGAAGCGCCGTGCCGACCGGGAGGCGGCGACGCAGGCCCGCGCTTTGTCGCTGCCCAAGGTGCAGGCGCAGGGCGACGTGACGGTCACGCGCACCGAGGTCGACGTCAACCTGCCGCCGGACCTCGCGCCGTCGTTCGGCGGCACGCAGACCGGCGGCCGCGCGACGACCAGCGTGCAGGCGGCGATGCCGATCTACGATCTGGGCAACCGCGCCGACGCGACGAAGCTGCGCGCGCGCGCCGCGGCGGGCGAGGAGCAGTTCGACGGCGAGGCGCAGGGGCTGATCCTGCGCGTCGCCCAAGCCTATTTCGACGTGGCCGAGGGCGAGGAGACGGTGGCCAGCTATGCGGCGCAGTTCGACGCCTATGAGCTGCAGCGGCGCGGCGCGCAGGCGCGGTTCGACGCCGGCAAGGCCAAGATCACCGACGTGCGCGAGGCGGAGGCGCAGCGCGATGCGGCGCAGGCACAGCGGCTGGTCGCCGAGGCGCAGCTCGCCGCCGCGCGCGCGACCTTTGCCGAACTCGTCGGCCGGCCGGCGCTGAACCTGGCGCATGTCGGGCCGGACTTCGCCGCCGGGGTGCCACCGGTGACGCTGGACGCTGCCATGGCCGCGGCGGAGCGCGATGCGCCCGCCGTCGCCATCGCCGGGCACAGCGCGCGCGCCGCGGCGGCCGACATCGATCGCTATTCGGTCCGCGGCCGCCCGGTGGTGGAAGGAGTCGCCGGCTATCAGGGGCAGTATCGGCTGGGCGGTTCCAACGACGCCGGCCTGCTGCCGGATACGCTTCACGCCGCCACCGCGGGCGTTCGCCTGACCATTCCGCTGTACGCCGGCGGGGGCATCGCCTCCAAGCGGCGCGAGGCCGAGGCGACGGCCGGGCAGAAGGAGCAGGAACTGGCGGCGGCACAGCGCGATGCGCGGCTGCAGGCGCAGCGTGCCTGGTATGCCGTATCGACCGGCGCGGCGCGCACCGACGCGCTGCGCACGGCATTGCGGTCGGCGGAATTGCAGGAGCGCGCCGCCCGGACCGGCCTGTCGGTGGGCGTGCGGACGCAGACCGACCTGCTCAACGCCCAGGCGCAGCTATTCGCCACCCGGCGCGAACTGTCGGCGCAGATCTACGATTATTTGCTCGCGCAGCTGCAACTCGCCGCCGCCACCGCGACGCTGGACGGGGGTGACCTTGAGCGGCTCGACACCATGATCGCGCGCTAGACGCGAAGCCGCCGCCATCGTCACATTCTGTCACGCGGGCGAACAATCGCGCCCAATTCCATGTGGCGCATTCGGCTAATCGGCAGGCGTCAGTCGAGACACTGGCACCACATGGAGTAACAGTGATGCAGCGACTTATCCTTCCCGTCGTGATGATCGGCATGGTGCCGGCCGTGTCGGCGATGGCGCAGACCGATCCCGCGGCCCGGATCGAAAAGGCGCGCGCCGCCTTCGCCGCCACCGACACGAACAAGGACGGCGCGCTGAGCCTGCAGGAATGGACCGCCGCCGGTCGCAAGGAACGCGGGTTCAAGATGATCGACGCCGATCGTGATGGAAAGCTCACCCCGGCCGAGCTCAAGGCGATCGCCGACAAGTACGGCGCGCGCCGCTAACCTCGGCGCCCCCGTGCCCGCGCCGTCGCGTTCCTCCTCCGCGACGGCGCGGGCTTTTGGCGGACTGGCGAGCAAGCCGATTTCCTCTAGGGTCTTCGCATGGTGAGCCCGAACGACCCCAATTCCTGCAACGGTCGCAACCGGCTGGTCGCGATCGTCGAGGACGATCCCGGCATCCGCGACCTGCTGGCGAAGCTGCTCGAACGGGAGGGCTTCGACGTGCTCGCCTTCGACGCAGCGGCCGGGTTGATGGCGGCGGGCGTGTTCGAGCGGCTGGACTGCCTGATCCTCGACCTCATGCTTCCCGGCGAGGACGGCCTGTCGATCTGCCATGCGCTGCGCGTGCAATGGCCGCGGCTGCCGATCCTGATCGTCACCGCCAAGGACGATCCGCTGGATCGCGTGCTCGGGCTGGAGCTGGGCGCCGACGATTATCTCGCCAAGCCGTTCAATTCACGCGAACTGCTGGCGCGGCTGCGCTCGATCATCCGGCGCACGCGCGATCTGAGCGACGTCGCGGGCGATGCGGTGAATGCCAGCTTCCGGTTCAACGGGTGGCTGCTGCGGGTCGGCGCCCGCGATCTCAGCGACCCGGACGGCAAGCCTGTCACGCTGACGACCAGCGAATTCGATCTGCTGCATGCGATGGTGCTCCATCCGCAACGCGTGCTGTCGCGCGAGTTCCTGATCGACCGCACGCGCGGCGGGGCGGCGGAGACGATCGACCGCGTGATCGACGTGCAGGTCGGCCGCCTGCGCCGCAAGCTGGGCGACGATCCGCGCGAGCCGGCGCTGATCCGCACGGTACGCGGCGACGGTTACCTGTTCTCTCCTCCGGTCGTTCGGTGTTGAGGCGACTGCCGCCGATCAGTCTGCGCGTCCGCATCGGGTTGATCGTCGCGATCCATGCATTGCTGCTGCTCGCCACGTTGCACGTGTTCCTGTGCGGCGTGCCGGGAGCGAGCACGCGCATGTACATCTTGCCACCGGCGGATCGCGTGGCAGCGATCGTCCGTGCCTTTGACGCCGCGCCGCCGAGCGCCTGGCCTGCGCTGGTGCGCGCTTTCGGCGATGACCGACAGGCGCTGCGGCTGCTGCCGGCCTTTCCCGCACCGCGTGCCGCCGTGCGTCACGACGACGCGGCGGCCGCCGCCGCATCGCTCGCGCCAGCGAGGTGGAGCAGGTCGATGGTGAGGAGGAGGCTCTCGTCACTGACGATGCTTCGGAGGCGCCGTGAAGCACGCGCCGCTGGCCGCCCTACCGGTTGCAGCGATGCTGGTCGTGGCGGGTGTGTATGGAGCCGTAGAAAGTCGGCGCTCTGAGGCACCTGTTGCGGAAGCCCAGTCGCGAGCAAGGCAGGCGGCTCAACAGGCGGTGCCGCAGACAATCTTCGTCAAGCCGTGGGACAAGTACATTGAGTGCGGTGTTCAGCAACGCGATTTGCGTGAGTGCCGTCGGGAATACTGGCCGGGGCAGGTCTACCCGGATGAGGCAATCCCGGGCGAGAGGGAGCCCGGTCTAGTCTGGCGATGCGAGAGCGAGCGACGTGACAGGGGATCTCCACCTCAGAAGGTGTGCTACGCCGATGCCAGCGACGCGCGCAAGCGTGCATACCCCTGCCCTCAGACCGTCACCGGTCCCCGCCTCTCGATGGACGAGCCGGTCTGCGCCCCGGCGAAGTCCGTTCGCAATGGTGGGAAAGCCTGACGAGCAGCACTGGATAGTGCTACGCTAGGCTCGGAAACGGGGAGACGGCGGGGTGAAGGTAGCGTTCCTGATCGCGTTGGCGGTGGTGTCGCAGCCCGCTTTGGCGAAGGGGAGATCCGGTGTCACGGGCTTCACCTGCACCGCGAAAAACGGCGAGACCAAGCGGCTCAACGTGGATCTGAAGCGCGGCCGGTACGACCAGGGCGAGGGTAAAAAGCGGCTCGCGCGCGTGACCGACGGCACGATCGTGATCGACGCCCCGAACCCGGACCTGATGCGGACCTCGATGGGTCCGGTGCTGCGGACCGTCTCGCTTGATCGCACGACGCTCGTGCTGACGGACGAGACCCTCATCCCCGATCGCTCCATCAATCGCACCACGAGCTATCAGTGTGCCATGGGGCCGGCTGTCGACTTTACCGCCGGTCGGCGGTTCTAATGGCTGTGGAGCAGGCGCATAGCCCCGATGGCAGCGCTTCGAACGACAGCCACACTCTCACGTGGTCCGTCGACGGCTCAAGGTTCGAGCTGCAGGTTGGCAGCGACGCGGCGCGGCTCTGCCTGCCGGACGGGCAGCTGATCGATCTAACGAACCGGGAGTGGGCGGGTCTCGCCAACGCGATCGGGATGGTCGTGAAGACGCCCAAGCAGGTCACAAAGCCGGTCGCGAGGAAACAGTCCACCCAGGAGAAGGGGATCAACACCGGCGTCCGCTGGACCGAGGGCGACGACGCGGACCTGCTGCAGCGCTGGTCGAACGGGGCCACGCTCTCCGAGCTGATGACCCGCTTCGACCGTAACGAGGGTGGCATCACGTCGCGCTTGGTCAAGCTGAAGGCAGCGCCGACCCGGGAGGACATCCGCGTCGAGAACGAAAGGCGCCGGGAGGGCTGAACCCGCGTGAACGTGATCTCGCCCCCGTTGTCGCCGGCCCGTCCGGTCGGAGACGCGCCCGCCGCGTCGATCTGGGCCGAGACGCGCCGCGTCGTCCATGCGCGCGACTGTTATCGCTGCACCAGCTGCGGCTGCGAAGTCGGCCGCGACGCCGATGTTCACCACCTGTTGCCGCGGTCAATGGGCGGGACGGACGAGCTCGCGAACCTCGTGACGCTCTGCGACGGCTGCCACGCGGCTCATCACCCGATGCTTGCAGGCGGTCTGGCGCGGCGCGTGATCGAGCGCTGGGCTGTCCGCTTGGCGCGTCTCTTCGGCGGCGCACACGAGCTCGATCAGGCAACCGAGTATCTCGGCCCGGGGCTCCGCCTACTAGGCGTTGAGCGGTTCCGGGAGGGCCAGCTGGCGGTCGTGCAGGCCGCCCTGCAGGGCAAGTCGGTCCTGGTCGTTCGTCCAACGGGATCGGGCAAGACGCTCTGCTTCCAGCTGCCGGCGATCCTCCGGGCTGGACCGACCGTGGTGGTCTCACCCCTCAAGGCTCTCATGAGTGAGCAGGTGGCGTCGTTGCTCCGCAAGAAGGTCCCCGCCAGCTTCGTCAACAGCGACCTCTCGATGGAGGAGAAGAAGCTCCGCTACAGCCTGCTTCGCCGCGGTGCGATCAAGCTGCTGCACCTCGCGCCCGAACGGTTTTTCGTTCGGAGCGAAGCGGAGCGCGCGCGTCTTGCCGAGCTTCGTCCTGCCTTCCTAGTGGTGGACGAAGCTCATTGCGTCGACCAGTGGGGAGCGGACTTCCGGCCGGAGTATAGCCGGTTGGGCGATATCCGGCGTCAGCTCGGCAACCCGCCCGTTCTCGCCTTCACGGCGACGGCCGGGCAGGAGATGCAAGCGCGGATCCTCGCCTCGCTCGGCGCTGAAGACGCAGAAGTGTTCGTCAGCGGGGTCGACCGGCCCAACATCACGCTCCTGCGCTGGGCCGTCGCTGAGGACAGCAGGGCAGCGAAGATCGCGCAGCTCCTCGCGTTGCCGTTGCCCGAAGGCGGCAAGGCGATGGTGTTCGTGCCCTCCGCCCGGGTTGGAGAGGATCTGCAGGCCGCGCTTCGTAGCCTGGGCATGAACGTCCCGCTCTACCATTCGCGGCTCGGCCGACCATTCGAGCGCGAGCAGCTGGTCAAGCGCTTCACCAACCAGAGCGAGCCGGCGATCGATCGCATCATCTCGACGTCGGCGTTCGGCATGGGGATCGATGTTCCGAGCCTCAGGCTCGTCATCCACTGGCAGGCTCCCGCATCGGTCGAGGACCTGATGCAGGAGCTCGGCCGCGCCGGACGCGATGGCCTGCAGGCGGTCTCGATCGTCATGCACGACAATGCGTCCGACGGCCGCGACGTGAAGCGGCTCCGGTTCATGGCGGACCTCGCCGGCAAGGACCAGGAGCAACCCGATCCGGCTGCGCGCGAGAGCCGCATGCGGAAGATCGACCAGGTGTCCGCGATGATGCGCGAGGAGAGCTGCTATCGCCGGCAAATGGTCGACTATTTCGGGGGCAAGCAGCGCCAGCGCCGATCGCTCGCGGTGCGGATCCTCGAATGGCTGTTCTCCACCCGATCACGGGTGAAGAGGACGGCGCATTGCTGCGACTTCTGCGATCGAGAGAAGATCGGCTCCGAAGTGGACTATACGGCGATGCTGCTGGGGGCAGGTGCGCGGCGCTGAGCGGCAACTCCTGTTCGTTTTCGACGCAGTTCCCGTTGCGTGTCTTTAGGCCAAGGTTAACGCAGATGCGATAAGCCCGTCATGGAGGCCTGCATATGGACAACGAGACGATCCTCGCTGCAACCGCGCTCGCCCGCGAGGCGCTGGCCCTCCTCGATAGCGTCGGTGCGTCGACGTCAGCCTGCTTTCTCCAGCAGGCGATCGATGTGATGACCGACGCCCCAATCCCGACGACGATCGAAGAGGTCGAGGCCGCATTTGCCACGCCGGAGTGCGCCGCGCTTCTCGAACGGCTTGAGCGGTACTGAGCGAGCGTGTCGATGTCGGACCCCAGCAGCACGCCCAAGCGCCGGCAGCCGAGCGCCGAGATCCTGCGCTTTCTTGACGATCACCGGCTCGACCATACGCCAGACCACTACGCATCCGCGCACCGCTACCTCTTCGGGAACGATCGCGCGCTTGAAGCTGGTGTCCAAGCGATCATCGACGGCGGGGTCAGGATCAGCCCCGCCGAAGTCGAGAAGCTCGGGGCTGCCGTCACGCCGGAACCTGAGAACGACGTCGCGCCCCAGCTCGATCAGGTCACCGTTCGGGTCCTCGACATTATCCGGGACACACTTGATGCGACGGGCGGTCTCAATCGGGATCTCGTCAAGGCATCTGCGGCCTTGCTGGCCGACGATGCGGCGAACGTCCGCGTGGTTGTCGGCGCTATGATCGAGCGCACCGCCTCGGCCGAGAAGCGCCTTGGCGAGGCGACGCAGCAGGCGCAGCGGCTCCGCCAGGAGCTCAACGCGCTGCGGAGCGATGCGAACAAGGACCGTCTCACGGGACTGCTCAATCGCGCCGCCCTCGAGGACTATCTCGCCGCTGCGACGGACGGTTGTGTCGCGATGGTCGATGTCGATCACTTCAAGACGGTGAACGACACCCATGGCCACGGTGTGGGCGATCGTGTCCTGAAGGCGGTCGCAAGCGCGCTGGCGGACGCCTGCGCGCCGCACGTCGTCGGGCGTTGGGGCGGAGAAGAGTTCGTCGTCCTCTTCGAGCGTAGCGACCTGGTTGCGGCACAGGCGAAGGTCGATCAGGCACGGAGCGTCCTCGCTGGCAAGCGGCTCCGCCTTCGCGAGAACGACAAGCCGCTTGGATCCGTGACGTTCTCGGCCGGTGTCGCGGCGCGTCGTGGCCGTTTGCCCGAGGACTGGATCTCCGCAGCGGATGAGCTGCTCTATCGAGCAAAGGCGCAGGGCCGGAACCAGGTCGTCGCGGAACGCGCCCTCGTCGACGTCGCGGCGGCCGTGGCCCGCTGATCGCGGCTCAGGCGTCGATCTCAATGAGATTGTCGGGCGGGGTCTCCTCCTGTCGGACCATGGCGCCGGCATAGGGCCGGATCAGCTCCGTCGCCTCGTCCAGCGAGCCGTCGAGCCATGTCGTGAACGCCGTCGGCTGCAGGATCGCAGGCATCGCCTTCTCGTGCCACGGCCGAACGAAGTCGTTCGGGCTGGTAGTGACGAAGGCGTAGGCCTCGCCTCTCTCGGTCGGCCTCCACAGGCCCGCGAAGAAGCCGATCGGCTGATCCTGGAGGGCAAACCACATCTGACGCGGCTTGCCATCGTCGCCCTTTCCCCCCTCCGGGTGCGGCTCCGCGAACCAGGTGAACGGGACGATACACCTCCGGGCGGGTATCTTTAACGAGCCACCCCACAGTGGCGAGCGAAGGTTCCTCGCATTCGTCACGTACTTGTCGAGCTTGACCTCAGGGTTGCGCTTGCTGGGCACCTGGGTGGGGAAACCCCACTCCATAAGGACCATCTCCAGCGGGCGATTGCCGGCAGAGCTCCGGCGCACGACCGGTCCCATCCGCGCCGTCTTTTTGCCGGTCGGGAAGATCTCCCGCGTCGGAGGGAATACCTCATCCGGCGCAAAGGGCGGCTCTAGGCCGCACGCCCGCATGACAGCGGCCTGCTTCGCGGAAATCCGGTATCTATTGCACATGGGATGAACCTGCGCGCTGGCGCGGCCGCGCGCAATCTCCGATCCCAAGTGCCACTGTAATGCGAAGTGCAATGCGCCTTGCAGTGCAGTCTGAAAGGCGGCGGTAGGCGCAACGGTCGCCGCCCTACTATTGCCCCGGATCACTCTCCCCAACCGGCTCTGGCTTTGGGGCGTGGCGCGGCGACATGAACTCGGCCCACAGGAACATGTCGCTGTTGATCAGCTCGAAGACGGCGTTGATGGTAGCCTCGCGAGACGGAAGCCCGAAGTTACCCTTGATCCGCTCAACAACGTCCAGCGATGTGGGGGATAGCGCCACGGTCGAACGCCGGTAGCCGGCATCGTACTCACGCTGTTTCTTGCGTCGCATCGACGCGGTGCTCGGCTTGAGCACCTCTCGTTTTCGGGTCTTCGTCATGGCCCGTTGTAGCGACTCGCCGGGCTAAGTCGATTCCAGTCTCGTCAGGAGACGCCCTGGCCGGGGAAGTGGCTCTGGACAAAGGCGGTGGCGAGTGAGGCTGCTGCAGCGCGAGCGGTCGCCTCGACGCGTTCGGCCGTCAGGTCCTCGGCGGCCGCGAGATCGGCGATGCCCTTCCCGTAGCCGCACTGGACCATGATCTGGTCGAAGAAGGTGATGGCGGTCGTGCAGGCCGAATGGAACTTCGGGTCGAAGTAGCTCATGTGCGAGTAGGCGATGTCCACTGCGAACATGGCGCGGACCGGATCGATGCCCAGCGCTTCAACAAATTGATCGATGATCGGACCCGTCAGGGGCGTGGTCCCGGCTTTCAGTTTGTTGGTGAGGCTGAGGCTGCGTCCAATGCGCGACGCCATCTCCTTGTTCGGGATGCGTTGGCGCCGCCAAGCCTCGACGATAAGTTTCCGGTAGCGGTCAAGCCGCTCCGTTCGCTGCACGTCTGTCTGTTCCAGATCCCGCATGTCACAACCCCCCAGGGTGTCGCGGACGACTATACGGCGGTATAGACGGGAGGTGTCAACCCTCTTTTAACGAACAAGTTCCGTCCGTTTTGGATGTAAGATGCGGAAAGATGCTGAGCAGCCCAACGGTCATCGTAAATTGGGTCGCTGCCGGCTTGCCGTCGTCCCCTCCGGCGCGGATGCGGGCCGCTTGGAAGAGCTCCTTCTGGCTGTGCTGGACTCGAAGCGTGACCCTGATGTCGCCCGACTCGTCGAACTCGCGGGCTCGCGCCAGCAGCTCGCCCACGTCAGGCGTAGCCATGAAATATTCCAGCCCTTTCATTGTAGTAGCAGAGATCGGCTCAAACCGCTCGACGGCAATCGAGTGCGAGCGCATGGCATTGGCGGCCAGCTCGAAGAGCCGCGGTCCGACCCGAAACGTGTAGATTACCTGTGCCATGTCTGCGGCGCACCCTATGCCTCATCGGGCGCGGGTTCCAGCGATCCGGCAAACCGGTAAGGAAAAGAAACAGGCGTCGACCGCGGCGTCGTCGCGTCCTGCGTTGACGCGGATCAACCTTGGATCGGCCCCAATAGTGTAACCGGGTTACACTGTGAGTAATGGGCTTACACACCCGTGCAGCCCGCTTACATCAAGATATAATCCCGTTACACAGAGTGTGTAGTTATTTGAGCAAGTTCACTTAACGCTTGCACCAAGCATAGGTTTCCAGTTCCTTAACAATGACGACGCGGATTGCTTCGTCTTGTTAGGGAGAAAACCATGTCTGCACTCGCGCTTCAGAAGGACCGTACGAACGGCATCCTTCTGGGCCTGGCGATCATCGCGGTCGTGATGATGCTGGGCGCTTCGGCCGCCTTCGCCGGCGCCGATACCACCTTCAATACCGCTCTCACGAAGTTCACGGACTTCCTCGAGGGCTCGGGCGGCAAGATCATCACCGTGATGAGCCTCGCCGGCGGCATCGTCGCGCTCGCGTCGGGTCGCTTCAGCCTCGGCCAGGTCGCGGTTCCCGTCGCGGTCGGCGTCGGCGCCGGCACCGGCGTGCCGATCGTCACCTCGACCGTCACCGCGACGATCTGAGGTCGAAGTAACCGCTGGGAGGGCGGTGCGCGCTTATGGACCGGTACACCATTCCTTCGCATCTGGATGACCCGGAGCTGATCGGCTTCTGGACGCTGGACGAGTTCCTCGCGATGGCGATCCCGTTCGTCTGGGGGATCCTGACTCAGCACATCCTGATCGGATTGATGGTCTCACTCCTTGGGTGGTGGGGTTTTCGCAAACTGAAAGCTGGGAAAGCCTCCTCGTGGGTTCTCCACATGGCTTACTGGCACCTCCCCCAAGGGTTTACCGGTCTTAAGGCGACACCGCCTTCCCACCTTCGCGTGATGGTGGGCTGAGATGGATTACAGTGTCGGGCTCGCGCAGTCGCAGCGGGTCATCAAGCAGCGCAATACCCTCGGGATTGTCGCCCTGGTCCTCGCCGCGCTGGTGGTGGTCCTGTTCCTGGTCGGAGCGACCCGCGATCGCGAGATTGTCCTCCAGCCGATCGTGCGGACCCCGCTGACACTCTCGTCGAGCGGCGTGTCCGAGGATTATCTCGAGATGGTCACGCGCGACACGGCGCTGATGGCGCTCAATCGTAGCCCCGAGAACCTCGATTACTGGATGAAGTCGATCCTCGCGATCGCCACGCCGGAGTCGCACGGCGCTCTCAAGCGCGACCTGATGAAAATCGTCGGCGAGCAGTCCGGCTCTTCGATCAGCCAGTATTTCACCCTTTCCAGCATGAAGGTCGACCCCGAGAAGCTGACTTCCGAGGTCTCCGGCACGCTGCACACCGTCGTCGGCTCGAAGGCGGTCACCGCCGAGCCCAAGACCTTCCGCTTCTTCTGGGCGTACAGCGGCCTTTCCCTGCAGCTCAAGGGCTTCGGGATGGTGACCAAGGACGATGCCGCCAACGGAGGCGACGCATGACGCCCTTTTTCGCTTACGGGCTGATGGCGGGCGGTGCCGCTGTCGCTTCCCGCCTGTGCCTCGTCTCGCGCGGCCTCGGCGCTGGCATGATCGTCATCGGCGCGGTCGCTCTCGCGGCTCCAGCCTGGGCGGACGAGCGCGTGCTCGCCAAGGACAACAGCGAGGTCGCCTGCACCGTCTCCAAGAGCGGCCTGACCCGCGTCAGCCTCAAGGATGATCGGTTCGCCAGCGTGTCCAAGCTCACCACGGGCGTGGAGACCGACGACTTCACCGTCGTGAACGAGCCGACCCGCGGCGACATCTAGCCGTCATCAAGGCCGTGATCGTGGTCGTGGCCGCGGTCATGATGCTTGGTCGACTCGGTGCCGATCCCATCGCGCAGCTCGCGCATGACCTGCTCTTCTTGACGGGTGTCGGCCGGTCCAGCCTCCCCACGTGCTGCCGACTTCCCGGCTTCGACCGACCGCGTTTGGTCTTGGCCGTCTGAGCTCGGCCGTCCCCCCAGGAGTGACGTTCCCATGCCTGCCATGGTGGCGTCCACACCCGGTCGACCTAGCGGTGCCGACCCGGAGGCCCGCCAACCAGTTGTCGAGGATGACGGCCGCGACTTGGCGCCCTTTACCGGCGCCCGTGCCGTCCCCCAAGAAGAAGCCCTTGCGATAGCGGCTGCCGTTCTCGTCGATGACGAGGCCGACCCCTTCCTTGTCGGGGCGGAACCGGCCGGGGATGAACTGCGTCCAGGCATGGCCGGCATAGACGACGGTTTCGAGCTGCGAGGACGAGAGGAGCCGTTCGGACACGGTGCGTTCCGGGAGCGCCGGCACATGGGTGGGGATCGGGGCCGGGATGGATCCCATCGCGACCGACTCGACCAGCGCGGTGGGATGTTCGCCGGCGGTGTCGAAGACGATGCGGCTTGGCCGATACGGGAGATAGACCCCGGTCTGTTCGGCGAGCGGCGCGGGCGTGTCGAGGACCTGGTAGGTCACCGGCGCGACCTCGTTGCGCGTGGGCGCGCGGAACACGCGCGGGGCCGTGGCGGGCTTGGAGCGGACGCTGCGGAACAGCGACACGCTGCCGCCACGGGTGGCGGGCTTTTCCGCCTCGGCCGAGAGCGGCAGGCGCTCGGGCACCCGGAGCTCGCTGAGCAGCTCGCGGACGTTCGCACGCTGGATGGTGACGCCGTTCCCCTGCCCCACGCACTTGTCGAGCACGTACAAGCGCACCGCTACGCTGGTCCCATGCTTGCCGTAGGCGTCGGTCAGCCGAATCGACGTGCGGACAGCGACCTGCTCCAGCGTCGACGTCCAGGTCTCTCCCATCCGAGCGGAGTGCGTGAACCAGTCGGGCATGACGGCGACGATGCGCCCGTTCGGCCGCACACGCCGGATCGCGGCCTGCAGGTGGCGGACAGCAGCGAGCGAGTCCCCTCCCCGGCCGAAGGACCGCGAGAAGGGCGGGTTCATGATGATGAGGCCGGGACGGGGCAACGCGGCCATGGTGGTCGCGACCATGGCGCCGTCGTGGCCCGAGACCTGTGTGTCGGGGAAAGCGGCTTCCAGCCTGGCACGGCGCGTCGGGTCGATCTCATTGAGCTGCAGCGCCGCGACTGCCGGCAGCTGCGCCACGAGGAGGCCGTTACCCGCGCTCGGCTCGAGGACAATGTCCTGTGGCGTTGGCGCCGCGAGGTGGAGGGCGACCGCAGCGAGGTCGAGCGGGGTCGAGAACTGCTGCCACTCGATCTGCTCCTCGCTCCGAACGGTCTGGGTCGGGAGCCGGTGGAGGACCGCCGCGGCCGCCTCGATGTCTGCCACTACAATGTGCGGTCGCAATGCACTGCGTTTCCGCATTACAAGTGCAATGGCATGCTCCAGTACCTCGAAGCTCTCGCGCTGGGTCCAGCGCCCTTCGGCGTCGGTCCCTCCGTATGCGCCAATCATGGCGTCGTTCAGCATCGCCCTGGTGATCTTCACGTCCGCGAGGATCGCGGGTTCCAGGGCCTTGGCAGCTGCGGTGCAGGCGCCCGCGCGGAAGAGCGCGTCGTCGAACAGGTCGGTCATGGAGGGTCTCCGGATTGGTGGCTGCCCTTCGCAGCTCACCACTCCAGCCCCCCTCCCCTCTATGCTCCTGGCTTGACCTCGGCCCAGTCACCGTACCGGCGTGGCGGAGGCATGCGCCGGAGATCGAGCCCGCGTGGCCGATAGGCAGCCCACGCCTTGCGCCGCGCGCGCCGCCCCTCGGGATCGTTGTCCTCGGCAAAGATGAGCGTCGTGACGCTGTCGGGTATGTGGACCCGGTCGAGCCGCGCAGCGCCCAGGGTCGCCCAGCACGGAATGTCATTGATCTGGGTGAACATGGCGGCGGTCTCGAATCCCTCGGCCAGCGCAAGGGTGTCAGTCACACGGCGCCCTTGCCAGCTCGCGGCCGCGGGTGTCCCGAGCATGACCTTGTCGATGTACCCGCCATCCTTCAGGTCGAGGAAGACGCGCTGGATAGCCTTGAGGGTTCGTCCCTCGCGTGCCGCGACCAGCAGCGCGGGAAGGAAGCGTGTCGTCGGTTTTGGTCCCCAAGGGCAGCGGGGATGAAAGCGCAGGTCCTCGAATGGCTGGCTGATGCCGCGGTGGAGGAGATAGGCCTCTGCCGGCGAAGCCTGGACGGGCAAACCCTCGTTCCAGAGACGCTCGACATTGGCGGTGCCGACCCGGCGGGTCGGAGCAGGGGGGTCGTAGTGCCGGCCGGGTCGAAGTCGCGCGATCTCGCGGAGCACGTCCTCGGGATCGCAGCCGGCGAAGCAGTGAACGAGAATGCCGTCGTGGCCCTGCCTGATGGAGAGGCTCGGCGTGCCGTCCTGATGGGCCGGACAGCGGCACATTGCGTTGTAGCCCCGCCAGGTCCCGCCAAGAGCTCCGACGATATCGACAACCTGCTGGGTGGGTTTGAGGGCGATTATAGCCATGGTGCATCCTTTCTCACGATGCACCCGCCCCCTTTTCTCTAGTCTCTGGCCGTATCTGCAGCGTCCAGCAGCCGCACCAGCGCGTCCGAGTAGGATAGCGCCTCGCGATCGCAGAAGTCGTTGAATCGCTCGAATGTCGACGGCGTGATCCGCATCGTGAGCGGCCGGCTCTTGGTTTCCCGCGCGCGGCGACGCCGCGGCGGAGACGCACCCTGATAGTCGTCCGGGAGCGCCAGGGGCGCACCGGGAGGAGAGGAGGGGACCGCCTTGATGTCCGACAGGTCGAGAGCGCCGGTAGGCGGCTGCGGTGTCGGCTTGCCGAACTTCTTCGGTGCTGGTGCTTCGCTCATCCGTCGGCTTCTCCCTTGATGATCGCTACGATTTCGCGGAGCAGGCCCTGGACGCTCATTCGCGCCCGCTCTGTTCGCGCGAGATTGTGGGTCGCAAGCTCTTCCAGCGTCATGCGGTAGAGGAACATCGCACGGTATGCGTCGCCAAGCAGCAGTTCGGACGAGAAGACTCCGACAGCATCGCGGGTCTGGTCCATGATTTCGCGTTCAGCTCGCGAGGTGATCGCGGCGGTTCTTTGGGTGAACAGGACACGGTGGGGGAGGGGCTTCTTGCGTGCGCTCTCGATGAAGTCGATCTGTTCCAGAAACTCGATCGAACGCTCCAGGTCGGTTGCCGAAGCCCGCTGGGGGATGATCAGGACGTCCGCCTGAAGCGTGGCGTACATGACCATCTCGTTCATGGCGCCTTTGACGTCGACGATAACAAACGGGTGCTCGCGTGATGCCTCGTGGACAGCCTTCTCCAGGTCGCGCTGACCCATCTTGTGCCCGTCTTCGACCGTGATCCGGTCCTTGGCTTCCCAGTCCTGATACCAGCGGAAGAGCGAGTTCTGCTTGTCGGTATCGATGATGTGAACAGTCTGGCCTGCCGAGCGGATCTCGGAGGCGAGTGCGAGGGCGCTGGTCGACTTCCCGACGCCGCCTTTGATGGATCCTACCAAGATCACCGGCATGATGGTTCCCCTGTAATGCTAAACCGCAGCACAATGCAATGCGCGTTGCATGTGCAATCGCATTGTATGGCGAAAGCGCTAGCTGCGGGCAATCGCATTCTGCAAGCGACTGCCACTGCAATGCGCCCTGCAATGCGCCCTGCAATGCGCTTTGTACTGCGAGTGTGTAAAATTATTCCACTCCCCAGCCGTTCGATGATGTGCTCTTTTCGCGCCTATGAAGAGGGGTGGGATCAGTTGGGTGCAAAGCCTTGTCGGGAGCGTGGCGATCGTCGCCGCGGCCTCCGCGGCGACCGCGCAGCAAGTCGAGCTGGTGCCGTTCCGCACCGCGGACGACGGGGTCGTGATCGAGGTCGGCAAGCCCACGCCCAAGCCAGCGCCTGAACCTACCGCGATGGAAGCGGGGGTCTCGACCGATAGCCTGTTGCAGGACTTCGCCGGTCTTGCCCCGGCACCGACCATGATGCCGGCCGTTTTGCCGGAGCAGATCCAGCGTTCCTCGATCCCGGTGCCGTTGTGGATGCAGACCGGCAAGGTCAGCTTGAACGGGCTGGTCGCCGCGTCCGTCGCCGTGCCGCACCTTTACAGTCCTGCGGCCGGCTGTTCGCTCTCTCCGTACCGGCCGCGCGGTGATCTGCCCGCGTATCTGGAGCAGCGACGCGAGCGCTACTATCCGCTGATCTCGGCGGTTGCCTGTGAGGCCGGGGTGCCGGTCGGGCTGTTCGATGCGCTGGTCGCCCAGGAGAGTCAGTACAACCCGCTGATCGTGTCTCCCAAGGGGGCGGTGGGCTTGACCCAGCTGATGCCTGGCACCGCGGCCTATCTCGGGGTCTACAATTCGCGCGACCCGCTGCAGAACCTGAGGGGAGGGGCTCGCTACCTGCGCGAGCACCTGGACGAGTTCAAGCGCGTCGACCTGGCGCTCGCGGCTTACAACGCGGGACCGGGGAGGGTGCGCCTGAAAGGGCAAATCCCGCCGTTCCGCGAGACGATCGGCTACGTGTCTGCGATTACCCGTGGGTGGAGCGCGAGCGCGTTCCGGACGGCGACGATCCAGACGGCCTCGACTGTCATACCGCGTCCCTCGTTCCGCGGCGCTCAGCTGTTCGCCTACACGTCGACGAGCGTCGCGAACCCGAGGTGATGGGCGTAGAGGGTCGCGATCACTAGGATAGCCGGCGCGCCGAGAAGGTAGTTGAGCTGCCAGCGCACCCAGACCCGCGGCGCTGCCAGAACCTTGTCCATCACTGTCGTCGTCGCCAGTGTCTGCGTGCCCGTGCGATAGTCGTGGGCCGTCTTGATGACCGCGAACACCGCGCACATTGCGACGAGGAGGCCGACCGCGGCGTAGAGAGAGACCCAGGCGTCTATGGTGGCTTGCGGCATAAACCCTCCTTAGCGTCAAGACCCTTTCAGGCCCTTAACGGAGGGGCGACGCATTCGTTTCGTGAGGCCGAGAGGGCAGGGGGTTCAGGCGACCAGTGACTTAGGCTGAGCGATGGCGCGCTGTTTGGGACGCATCTGGATCACCATGCCCTTGGTCTTGCGAGTTCGGCCGAGCGTGTCGATGCGCTCGCCGGTCACCATGTTGACGACCTTGACGTCGTAGTCCGGTAGCCGGTTCTCCGCCTCGATCTCCTTCGCGAGGCTCTTCAATCGTGACACCGGACCCATCGACCCCACCTGGGTGTGCAATTCCTCAACGGTCATCTCGATCGGTTCGCCGGAGCAGTGCGCGATCTCGTACATGCGCCGCTCGATCGGACCCAACCGGAAATAGTCGTGATGGTAGTGATACATCCGCTGGTCACGCTGGATCGCGCGGAAGAGCCAGTTGCAGGGACGAATCCGGACGTACCGCAGCGATTCTTCGCCATTGGCCATCTTCTCGTACTCGACCTGGGCCTCAGCGAGCCACGAGAACCAACCGCGATCGATCTTCGATCCAGTTTCGATGTTGGTCTTGATCTGGGTGCCCTGCAGTCGCTCGAGCGCCTCAGCAAAACGACGATAGTCCCTAGTAGACGGCCTCTCGACCCCGGTTACCCGAAAATAATCGTGGGCGGCAAAGGTGACCTCCTCAGGAGCCGCTTGGCCATCAGCTATAGCTTGAGCAATCAGGGAAGCAACGTAAAGCAGGATTTCCTTATCCCACATCGTAGCAACCCCGGTGTCGCTCGGGCGTATCTCAATGGAGACGTTGTCGCGCCGCCACTCAATACGTTCCATGTGCGGGTTCTTCGATAGCGCGAAGAACGGATAGTGCATGATGGAGCGCTCACCGCGAACCTTGCCGTGCAGCGGACTATCCATATCGAACAGCGAGATTTGCTGCGGCATGGCTTTCGGCTTGGCCATCTTCGCTCCCTTCAACGGTCACGATACCCTGCCGGACATCGTTAAGCACCCCGGTCGGAGATAAAAATACTGATAGCACGAGGATTGCCGTCAATTGGTCGCAGCGCGCTATAGCGCTCCCTCCTAAGGGGCAGGGCAGGGGGGTCGCGGCTCGTGCTATCAGTATTTCTATGTCCTCATAGCAGGCGGTGAGCCCGCCCGCCTCGTCCGAGACCCAGCGCTGCAGCGGCGAGCTGGCCAATCGAGCGAGGATCGGATCCGGTGGAGAGGGAGCGCATGCCCTCCGACCGCGCACTGTCCTTCAGCCCGTGGTAAGTTCGCCCTAGGTTGAGCAGCCCGGACGCGGCGTGCTTGTTCATGCCCCGCAGGTACGCTCCTGGGCGATCAACGTCGCCTCGCATATGCTTGTGCGCGGTCGCGAGAACCGACGCGGCGGCCCCCTTCTGCCCCATGAGGCGACACGCTTCGTGCCACACACTCCGGTGAATGGCCGTTTGGTCGACCAGGCGCTCGGCCGTGCCGATCAGCTCTCCCCATGTCGGCCGCGGCGAACCGGTCATGATGAACTCCGGAACGACTGTAGCGATGAACTCGGGATCGACCCCGTGCTTCGCCAGGTCGGCCTCGACGGCGGTCTGAGGTTCCGGGTCACGGACGTCGTACCCGTTTCTGCTACCCTTCTTCGGATAGCCACTACTGTAGACTGCTTTAGCAGTATCGGGTTGGTTTGTAGTTGTAATAGGGGCGTCGCACAGTTCGTCCGAGGGTGAATCATTTTGTGAAAATGGAGCATCCGAAGCCCCATGAAACACAGCAGCTACGGCCTTGCCGAGGCCTTCAGCGCGATCCTCCATTTGCTCGACGCATGCTGCCAGCAACTCCTCGTCACGCACACGGCGCATCTGGCTGGTGGCGAGAAGAGCAATCTCCACGGCCGTCCGGGCATCAATGCTATCGATCTGTTCGTCTTCGAGCAGCTGGGCGAGCGTCCGGATTCGGCGTCGTGCAGCGGAGAGGCGCTGTCGTAGCACTTTGATCCGCAGGTCCGCCTCCACGCCTTCCCTGGCGGCCGCTGCGAACTCCTCATAGCGAACCGCCAGTGGGCTGAGATCGATGCCGTAGGCGTAGATGAGCCGACCGTCTTTGCCCCGGGCGCCGACCCGATTGCCGTTTGCGCTGTCGCGATGGGTGATCAGGCCAAACCGCGCTGCATTGGCGAGCATCTTCTGGACCTGGCGCACGCCAATACCGAGCTTTTGCGTCAGCTTCTCGTTCGACGGGAAGACGATCGGCCGCTGCCCGTCGATCCAATCAATCGCGCGTGACCAGCTCATAAGGGTATCGACGGCATGGACGAGGCGAGGGGGGATCCCAAGATACGGCGCCGCGCGCTTGAAGACGGTGAGGACCTGCCGGTGGGTCACGTCTTCTGGCAGCCCTCTGAACCGCTGCGCGAGCTGGTCGGTAGCGCTCGAGCGTTCGTCGAGGCGGCGGTGGCCCGCGCCGGGAGCGAGAGCATAGGACATCATTCGGATAATCCCCCTGGGATACCCGTGCGGACGCAACCACCCGTGGCGCGAATTGCGCTTTCTTATTGCTGCGTCATCGGATCTCGGCTAAGGCGACGTTGCGACACGACCTCTCCGAGGTTCCGAAAAGCCCGGCCTAGTGCCGGGTTTTTCTTTTCTGCACGGCTTCCCCTTTTCGGTGACACGCGATCGGACGACCGCAGGGCCGCACCTTCCTGGAATCACCAGACGCGGACGGCGAGGGGAACGTAAACGGCACGAGTGGCACCCGTCCTGTTCGACGGCTCGTGCTTTCAGTTAATCTATCTCGGAAATCCTCGTGCTATCAGTACATCTATGTGGCGCGAGTGCCCGGCAGAGGGCTGGGATGGGAAAGTGTGTAACCCAGTTACACACTTTTGGAGGCTCCCACGGGTCGGATTCGCAGCCTTCGAGCATGGCTCGTGCTTTCAGTATATCTATCTCTGAGGCCTCCCGATCCCAGTAGCGCATAGTTCGCACTCAGCCATTACCGAGGAGTCAGACGACCGGGTCATCCCAAGCTTTAATCGTCTGGTAGTCGCTCTGAGCTGAAATAATCTCAGTCGCGCGATCCCAGAAGACCTTCAGAAACCAGCCCGCGATTGAGGCCTGTGCGAGGACCATGAAAGTCCGGGTAGCTTCAAGAAGAGGGACTTCGCGTGGCGTGCTAATTAGCACTGCTGCGAGGACGGCCTGTGTTCCAAGGAGGGCTAGAGCTGCGATGAAGTCAGCGGCAATCGGAAGTAGACGATCTTCGCGCCTCGCATACCTCTTTAAGGCCGCGCCCGTTACCATCGAGCAAAGTCCAACGATTGCAGTCAACACCACGCCTATCGCGCATCGAGTCGGCAAACTCATCCAGGGAAGTAGGTCGCTCCCGAAAAGGGCAAACCAATTGTATGGTGTGATCGCATATGACACGAACACCAAAACGGGTAGGTTCCAGCCGTCTTCAAGATTGTCGGCAGGGGAATACCAGCGGCGGCCGCTTCTCACATGGACCCCTTGCCCGCGTGATCGCGATATCGTTCTGTGTCGCGGACGTATTCCGCGACCATGTCGATTGAGGCGTGACGGCTAGGTCTCGGCATCCCGCACCGTGTCGGGGAACAGGTCGCCGCCCATCTGGAAGAAGCGTTTGGCGTCCTTGAAGCTCGTGATGTCGGAGGGGGTGCGCTCGTCCTTGGGCGGTGGTGCGACCTGGGGGCGTCCATAGCGATAGACGACGTCCGGAACGACAACGAGCCAGACGTCGGGACGGCGCTCCTCGGCGCGGATGTGCGCGCGGATCGCGTCGGCGAACAGCAGCACCGTGGAACGAACCGCGTCGGCGCGATTGTTCTTTTTGATGCAATGATCGATGTCGCCGCTCTTGACCGCTAGCTCGACCATGCCGCGGGTCGGCAGCGCGATGCCGAAGCAGGCCTCGAAGCCTGGCCATGCGGGTGCCCATAGGACGGGCTTGCCCTTTGCATCGACCTTACCGGGAATATGCAGGCTGATCCGCTCTAACCAGCGGCGGGATAGGCCGACGCCGCTCTCCGTCCCGATGACGCCCAAGCGGACCTGGGAGCGGCCATCTGGACCTTCGAGCGGCCCGAAGAGGAAGAGCCCATCTTTTGGCGCTTCCATCTGCTGCCCGTGACCGAACTCGAGCAAAGGCTCGGCGATGCGGTGCGTGAGGATGCTCATGCGTCGGCCTCCTCCGGTATCCCATCCCGGTCGAAGGCCGTTTCGAAGTCCTCTGACAGAGTTATCTGGCCTCCCTCGTCTTCCTCGGCTCGGCGGTCTTCTTCCGCGGCGAAGCTGACCGGAAAGTCGAAGCTCATTGGTAGGCTAGCGACCGCGAGGCGCTCACCGGACGCGGCAATATCTAAGGTCGCATCACCTTCGGCAAGCCAGCCCATTGCGGCAAGCAGCATGTCGCGCCATTTGTCGTTGAACCAAGACCGCGTGAGGCGCAACCGGATGCGCTGCAGCTGTTCACCCGGGAGCGGGGTTCGGCCATTGGTCGTCACCGCAACATTGGCATGGACCCGGAAGAGAGCATCCGGCCAGAGCTTGGGTTGAGCGACAAGGCACAGATGCCAGCGCCGGTCCTTGAACTTGCCGCTCAGGACACGGTCGACCCGATGGCCGTCGCTCAGCGTCAGCTTCACCCTTCCGTCGATGAGTCCGTCGGGGAAGAAGCGGCCTCGGGCGCCCGAGGCGAAATCGACAGGAAGTAGCCCGAGACGATGCATGGCCAGGTCCCAATGCTGACGCATCAGGTTGACGGCGATCCGCCGCGCGTTGGAACGCTCACCGAAGTGGCGGCTATATGTACCGTCGATCACGCCGTTGAAGGGCAGGCTAGCGCGTGCCTTCAACGGCGGCGCGCCATTATCGAGACGCTCGATCGCATCGGGTCCGCAGAAGGCGATAGCGCCTCCCTCGTGAAGGACGTGGGGAACCTTGGTGAACTGGCTCCACGCTTCCAGCTGCGCAGTCGTTCCCTTCGCCTCCAGGATCCAGACGTCAGGCCTCGCCCGGAGTTCGAACCAGTTGCTGTAAAGCGTCTCGGAATTTAGCGTGACCAGCTTTCGACCGTCCTCTTGGGCAGCGACGATCATCGCAAGCTGCTCGGCGTCCGGATGCTCGACCTTCGGTACACGTGAGGTGTCGAGCGTCTCGAACAAGGGCTGAAGGCAGGCTGCCCAGTTAGGGAACGCATTGTGTGCGTTCTGGCGGAGGATCTCTGTGGGGAAATCGCCGAAGTCCACGGCGGCGATCCGGATTGGGACCATAAACTCCGGGTCGTTTAGCTTGCGACGCATGACGTCGCCGAGGGCGAGTTCCTTCTTTACGCCTTGCTTGCCGATGTGCTCGGACACGACGACGATCTGCTTGATCGCCTCGTGCCGCAGCACGTGCTCGATCTTGTCCCAGAAATCGTCGCCGCCCCGAAGCGCGCGAACGTCGACCCAGACCTTGTATCCGGCCGTGGTTAGGCGCCCGGCAAGCCACCGGGCGAAGCGATTGTCCTCAGGATTGGCGTGCGTGATCAGAATTGTGTCGCGCACCGGTGTCGGAGCGGTAGTCATGGGAGTCCCCGCCAGCAGAGTGCCGAACCTAAAAGCACGAATGTGCGACTACTCTGCCAAGGGGCGCACGTTGGTGATGGTGATGCCTACATCGGCGCTCGCAAGTGGCTCGTCCGTTGTAAGCATCTCAGCTTGCAGGTCGATCGCCAAGGCAAGGCATGCCCGATCGCCGAGGGACAGACCGAGCGCCTTCGTCGCTGGCCGAAGGTCGCCTACTATGAGCGCCTGGGCAGGAGTGAGCGGCCGGACATCGAGATGCAGCCCGCCAAGTGCCTCACGTACCTCGTCGAGCGGCAATCCTCGGTCCCGTAGCTTGGAAACGACCTCCGCGAGGTTGGCTGTTCCGATGATGCTGCGGGTCAGGACGTCGATTATCCGATCCGCCCCGGGTTCATCGTTTAGAAGGCAGAGCAGGGCGGAGGCGTCGAGTACGACTTTGCTACTCACGCTCCGCCTCACGCCGACGCTCCGCGATCAGCTCGTCAGCCAAGCCGACGCCTTCGGGCACATACTTGCGCAGGATCGCGCGAGCACGCTCAAGTGCCTTAGGTACGGAACGTACCCGCAGCTCGCCATCGTCCACATCGACGAGGACGGTGTCACCCGTGGTGATCCCGAGCTCACGGCGCATTGCCGCCGGGATCACGAGCTTACCACCGTCCACGATCTTGACCCTCTGTGCTTCCATCTGCACCAAACCCGCTGATACAACCCGTCCAAGACCTTGTACCGGAGAGCAAAGTCGGACGCCAGCGTGAAGGCAGGGATTAATGCACGGCCGATCACCGAAATAGCGTTCATCGATAATGGGGCAGCTACTTAGACCCGGTCCGCTTAGCTAGGCTACGTAGGACCGGTAGTTGCCGTTCTGAGCCGATTGCTGCATGACTGGCTCACAAGGGTGTACCCAACGGAGCCAACATGAGTACGACCCGCGCTGCTCGCGTGTACCTGCGCGTCAGCACCGATGAGCAGGATCTTGAACGCCAAGAGGCGATGGTCGTGTCCTCGCGTACCGCGGGGTATTATGTCGCAGCTGTTTATCGCGAGAAGGCTTCCGGCGCGCGTCCTGACCGGCCCGAGTTGCTTCGCATGATAGCCGACCTGCAAATGGGCGAAGTCGTTATCGCCGAAAAGATCGATCGGATCAGCCGCCTGCCGTTGGCTGAGGCGGAGAGGCTCGTCACCGCTATCCGCGACAAGGGAGCGAGGCTAGCCGTACCAGGAATTGTGGACCTTACCGATCTTGCTGAGGACAATGGCGGGGTGACGCGCATCGTCCTAGAGGCCGTTCAAGACATGTTGTTGAGGGTTGCGCTTCAGACCGCTCGCGATGATTACGAACTGCGCCGCGAGCGGCAGCGGGAGGGCATAGCGATCGCCAAGCGGGAGGGACGCTATACCGGTCGAAAACCAGACTTGGCCCATCATCGCCGCATTGTCTCACTTCGTGAGGCAGGGATGAGCATAGCGAAAACGGCGGCGCTAGCGGGCTGCAGCATCGCACAAGTCAAGCGCGTTACAGCCCTCCACCGGGCGACCAAGCAGAGCGATGCGTGTCCGACGATACCGTGAGATAGAGCCGGACTCAATTCGACCTCTGAATAATTCTGCTAGGATGGAAAGAGGCGGCAGCGTTGCCGCTGGGACGGTCAAGCAGCCGTGAAGGCTGCAGCGAGATCTCAATTTCTGGCCCGTACTGGCGCAAGGCTAATCGTGGCCGTGCCGCGCCCCCATACCGGTAGGTAGACGCCTTGCCCCGCCGCCTTCAACTGGCCCGTCCGCACGTCCGTCACACGGGCACGCACGATTATGTCGCCAATCCGCTTTTCGTCGATCGCACGGGTGATCTTGCCGATTAGCTTGTCGAAATCCTTTTCGAAATTCTGGGTCAGCGCGGCTGACACAGTGCCTGATATGCCGGGAGTGTTGGCGAGCTTCAGGAGCAGGCTTGTCCCGACCGAGTCGGCCACACCGGCGACAGTGAGATCGTCGAACGCTACACGGCGATCGTTGACGGCGTTGCGCGGCGTGGCGGTAAGCCAGATCGTGCCTTGCGCAGGCTCCCCACCTTCGGCTGCCGCACTGAAGCGAAGCCCGACCGCGATCTTGTCACCCGTGGTGCCGTAGACGGTCACCTGGTGAAACTGCGCGCGCACGGCCCCGACACCAGGCACCTCGAAGGGGCGGCGGGAACGCTTCACCAATGCCTTGGCGAGAACCGGCTCCAGCTGACGATAGTCGGCGATGACGGGGATGGCGAACAGGATGCGGCCGGGTCCGGGCTGCGTGCGCGACATGGCGGGGAGCGGCTGGCGCTGCGGATCAGGCGGCCGATCGCCGACAAAAGTCTCCGTCCCCGCCGTCATCCCTAGCGCCAGGTTCACCCGGTTGCGCGAAATGGTGTAGCCTCCGTAGCTCAACTGCCGGGGCGTGATCCGCATCCACACCGGCGGGTTCGCCCGGTTCAGTTGGACGGAGGTGAACGCCGACCCCCAGACCTGCGCGATCTGCTCGCGCAGCTGCAATCTGCCGAGCTCCTGCGGCAGCGAGCGCTCCAGGCGCTCGACGACGCCGGCGAGCTTGGCGTCGGCCTTGCTGGTGAACTCGATTCGCTGGCCGAGGAAGTCGACGTGCGGCTCGTCGGTCCAGTCGTAGGCGATCGACACCGTTGCGCGCGGCGACCAGTCGCGGGCGATGTCGAGCCTGACCACGGCCCGGACGCGGGCGTCCGCCTCCGCCGTTTCCCGGCTGAGCACGCCGCCCACGTCGCGGGCGCTGATCGCGGCGTGAAGCGGCATGGTGACAATGATCGTTTTGCCCGAGCCCTCCAGCACCAGCGGCCCTCGGACGACGGTGCCGGTGATGCGGCACTGGATGGCGGGCGTCTTGATCTTCGCGAAGAGGATCTTGACCTTTTTCGGCGGGAGGCAGGTCTGCCCCGGCTTGTCGATCGACCAGAGGCGACGCGGAACCGCCTGTTCGAGGCTGGCCGCCAGCTTGTCCATGTCTGCAACAATCGGGACATTCATGGTAGAAGTCTGCGGGGGCACGCTGATGGTGTCCGTCGCTCGCGGAGGCGCCTCGCGAGGAGTCCGGTCGCAGCCACTAAGGCATGCAACGCAGAGCAGGGCGGACACGATCGAGACACTCGAGAGTTCGTTCTCGCGAAAAAAAGCCCCGGCAATCTGGCCTGCCGCTTCAGCTATCGACCGACTCGGCGTTGAGACGGTTGCCCGAGCGGTCGTGTTCTTCATCGCCGCGCACCTCCAGCCGTCCGAGCGGCCACCATCCCATAGGTTTGCCAAATCAGTTTCGCAAAAGGGAACCGTCCCGTTTCTTTATCGTTCGGCCCGTTGATTTCGGTCAATGCCTAACAACACCAACGGAGGATTTCGATGAAGATTGCGATTGTCGCTGCGCTGCTCACCTTGGCGCCGGTTCCAGTATTGGCGCAGGCCGTTTCGCCCGCCACTTCGGGAACAATGACCAGCGCCGACGTCGGCGTCTCGCCGATCGCGAGCCAGAGCGGGCCCAATTACGTGCTCGCGGCGGCCGACGCCAACCTCTATCAGATCAAGGCCGCGCAGCTCGCCGCGACGCGCGCGCAGCGGGATGACGTCAAGGCTTATGCGAAGCGGGTGCTGGCCGAGACTCAGAGCAGCCACAAGGCGCTTCTGGCGGCGCTGAAGAACGATCAGCGCACGATCAAGGCCCCTTCCTCAAGCCTGTCCGCCGACCGTGCTGCCCTGCTCAAGCTACTCCAGAAGGCGCCCAAGAGCGCCTTCGACAATTTGTATCTGACGCAGTCCGCGCAGGTCCAGCAGGCTGCCTGGGCTGTGCACAAGGGTTACGCGCAGGACGGGACCGATCCGGCGCTGCAGCAGGTCGCCGGTACCGCGGTCCCGGTGCTGGAGAACGAGCTCACCACCGGCAAGTCGCTTACCCCCTCCGGGCTTGCAGGATAGGTGATACCCGCCGGGCCAGGTCGATGAAGCCCCCCTTCGACCTGGTCCGGCACTTGTTTGCGGCGATTATTGCCGGGAGTGCAGCCGGCGGAATTGCTTCCCTGCTTCGCCGCGCATGAGATGCTGCATCACGATCCGGTAGACCGTCACTGCTGGCTCCATCCAAGTCCCATCGCCTTCTGCAAGGCGATGAACGCACGATCAAGTTCACCCGTCGCTTCCAGTACCGACTGATCAGCAGCCAGCGCCGCGCGTTCGGCATCAATGGACGTGGTCAGCGGTATCGCCCCCTGCTCGTATCGCTGCTCGGCGTAGATCGCCGACTGCCTGGCACCGTCCCGGCTCGCAATACTCGAAACGAGGTTACGGCGCTGATTGCCGAAGCGGGTCAGGCTGGTTTCCGCATCCGACAGCGCGCCGAGAACAGCCTTGCGATATTGCGCTTCCGCCTCGTCGCGGTCGGCGCGCGCCTGCTCCACCCGGGCACGATTACGACCGAAGTCGAGGAAACTCCAGCTGATCCGCGGCAGGAGAAGGCCCGCGACGCTGCCAGGATCGACCACATCGGCAATATTGGGACCACCCAGGCCGATGATGCCCATGATGCTGACCGATGGGAACTGCCGGGCGACGTTGACTCCGATCTGCGCGTTCGATGCCGCCAGCTGCCGCTCGGCCGCGCGAATGTCAGGCCGGCGTCGCAGCATGGCGGCCGGATCGCCTATCGCGACCGTCCTTGGGATCATCGGGATCGGAGCAGGGGTGGACAGCAAAACATCGTGTGCTCCGGGCTCGTCGCCGGTGAGCAGGGCAAGCTGGTCGAGCGTGGTCGCGATCTGTCCCTCGAGCGGCAACAGCCCGGCCTCCGTGCGGGTCAGCTCGGTCTTCAGCCGAACCACCTCGTCGCGCGACGATGCACCGCGTTGTTCACGCTGTTGAAGCAGGGCGAGTGATCGCTGTTGAAGCTGCGCGGAGCGGCGGGCCAGGATCAGGCGCTGCTGAAGTTCGCGCAGCGTCACATAGTTCTGGGCAACCTCCGCCGACAGACGAACCTGCGCATCAGCTCTATTGGCTTCGGCCGCCTGAGCCTGGGCCTCGGCACCTTCGGCGGCGCGGCGTCGCGCGCCGAACAGATCGATCTCCCACGATGCGTCGAGGCCGGCGTTATAGAACTCGGCCCTGATACGATCGGATTGCTCGCCTTGCGTCGGCAGCGCCAGCGAGCCTGCGGGAAGATCGGCGACGATCGCAGTGCCTGACGCCGAGACGGTGGGAAGCTGGTTCGCGCGCTGTTCGCGCAAGCTGGCGCGCGCCTTGCGGATGCGCGCCTCGGCGATCGCCACGTCCGGATTGGAGGCAAGCGCCCGGTCGATCAGCATCGTGAGCTGCGCGTCGCCCATGCCTTCCCACCAGCGTGCGACAGGGGTCTGCGGTGACGTGACGGCCTGATCCGCGCGGCGAAATGTCGATCCGGCGCGCTCGCCGCTCGCAACGCCCGGCGGGCCTCCATAGTTGGGGCCGACGACGCATCCGGTCAGGAGTGCGGGGAGAATGGCCCAGCCAAGTCGCTTCATCAGTGCATCGCCATCTGCGTGTCGGAGGAGATCGGGCGGAGGAACAGCGCCAGCGGCGTCGTGATCGCGATCGCGACGCCCAGCGCAAAAAACAGGTCGTTATAGGCCATGACGGTAGCCTGTTCGAGAAGTTGACCGGCGAGCTGCCGATACGCGCCGGCTTCGCCGGACGGCATGACCATGGCTTTAGCGAACCATTCCTGCGTGGTGGCCGCATTGGCCGACACCGTCTCACCCAGCCGGTTGAAATGGAGGAAAGTCTGCCGGTCCTGGAGGGTCGCCATCAGGGCGAGGCCGATCGATCCGCCGAGGTTGCGCCCCGCGTTGAACAGCGCGGACGCATCGCCGGCATCCTCGGGTGCCACAGCGCTGATCGCGGCCTGGTTGAGGAACATCATGGCGAAGATCTGCCCGAAGCCACGGACGAGCTGTGAATCCGTCAGGTCGCCCCCGGCCGACTGCGCGGTCAGGTGCCAGTCCATGGCGCAACTGACGCCGATCAGCGTCATGCCGGCAAAGACCGCCAGGCGAACGTCGAGATATTTGAACGCGAGCGGCAGAAACGGCATCAGCATCAGGGCGGGGATGCCGGAGACGAAGACCACCTTGCCCGATTGCAGCGCGCTGTAATCCGCCATCGACGAGAGAAACTGGGGGATGAGGAAGGTCACCCCGTAGAGCACGACGCCGATGATGAGGCTGAGGACGAAAACGCTGCCGAAGGAGCGGCTGAAGATCAGCGACAGCTTGAGCACCGGATGCGCGGAGCGGACCTGTCCGATCGTGATGAGCGCGAAGCCGAAGACCGTGGCGATCGCGAGTTTCACGATCATGGCGGATTCGAACCACATCTCGCGCTGCCCCTCCTCGAGCATGACGGTGAGCGCACCCAAGCCGATTGCGAGCCCTGCGATCCCGAACCAGTCGGCATGGCGCAGCTGGTCGAGCCGCAGACGCTCATGCTTGAGCCCGAACAGCAGGAGCAGGACGAGCCCGGCACAGACCGGCACGTTCAGGAAGAAGGCGTAGTGCCAGCTGTAATTATCGGTGAGCCAGCCGCCGATGATCGGCCCGAGCACCGGACCGAGGATCGCGGTGCCGCCGAACGCGGCGGTGCCGATCGGCTGCTGCGATGGCGGCAGCCGTGTCGCGATGATGGTCATCGCGGTCGGGATCAGCGCACCGCCGGTGAAGCCTTGCCCTACACGCCCGGCGATCATCATCGGCAACGTCGTCGAAATCCCGCACACGATCGAGAAACCGGTGAAGCTGACCGCCGCACCCAGAAGGAAGTTGCGCAGGCCGAACAGGCGCACGAGAAAGGGGCTGAGCGGGATCATGACGATCTCCGCCACTAGATAGGAGGTCGCGACCCAGGTGCCCTCCGTTCCGCTCGCGCCGATCTCGCCCTGGATGGTGGGCAAGGCCGCATTGACGATCGAGATGTCGAGCAGCGCCATGAACGACCCGATCGTGCCCGCGGCGACGGCGAGCCAGTCGCGCAGGCCGGCGCGTTCGGCCGCCATCAGCGCGCGCCCTGCGTCTCGCCGCGCTTCAGCCGCTCGGTTTCCTGCTCGATCCGGTCACGACTTCCCTTTGCGCTGATCGTGTCGACCGTAACCTCGACCGACAGGCCGGGACGCAGCACCCGGCGCGCCTCCGGTCCCGCTTCAATGCTGATGCGCACGGGCACTCGCTGAACGATCTTGGTAAAGTTCCCGGTCGCGTTCTCGGGCGGGATGAGCGAGAACTGCGCGCCCGTGCCTGGCGAGAAGCTCGCAACCCGGCCGCGCAGTTCGGCGCCGTCCAGTGCATCCACCTTGACGGTCACGGGTTGCCCGACGCGCATCAGCGCGACCTGGGTCTCCTTGAAATTGGCCTCGATGTAGAGTTGATCGACCGGCACCACCGACATCAGCCGGGTCGCCGGCTGGACATATTGCCCGGCCCGGACCGCCTTGTCGGCAACAACGCCGTCGATGCTGCTGCGGATCTCGACGGCGCCGAGGTCGGTCGAGGCGCGCGCAAGCTGCGCCTGCGCGGTGTCGCGCTCCGCCTCCGCCTGGCCGATGCGAGCCGCTTGTGTGGCGACACTGCGACGGGCGGCGAGGTAGGCGGCGCGCTGCGCGCGCAGCTCTGCGGCGGCTCGATCACGCTGAAGGACCAGGTTTGCGAGGCGCTCACGCGATTCCGCCCCTGTCCGAGTGAGCGGTTCGTAACGTCTTACCTCGTTTTCTGCCGCTGCCGCGGCAGCCTCGGCGCTCGCAACCTGGGCGGCGGCCTGAGCGACAGTGGCCTGCTGCTCGTCAAGCGTCCGGCGCGCGGTCGTGATGTTGGCGCCGGCCGCGGCGATCTGGGCTTGCGCCTGTTCGACGTTGGCGCGGTAGTCGCGGGGATCGAGCACGGCGAGCAGCTGGCCGCGGCGGACAGGCTGGTTGTCAGCGACGAGCACACGCTCGACATAGCCGCCAACCTTCGGAGAGACCGTCACGAAGTCCGCGCGCACATAGGCGTTGTTGGTCGACTGCAGGTATTGGCCGCTCGCGCGGTAGTTCATGTACCAGACGACCGCCGCGACGATGCCCGCAACGAGCGCGGCGATGAGGACGTAGCGGATGATCGGATAGCGCGCGAGAAGCGAGGGCTTCTTACGCCGTCGTTCTCCTCGACACCGTCCTTCGACCTAGCTTCTGGCTGGGAATGCGCATTCCGGTCGTCATGCGGCGCATCGCCGCCTCGATCTTCAGCATGCTCGTCAGCCACTCAGCAACCCTATCGTATGTAAACCGGACCGTATCATAGTATGTGGCGATCGGCATTGCCGCCCACTCTGATGGGCTCGTGCACAGCAAACTCAAGCTGCGCGAAACAAACAGCCGCTGGATCTTCGCGGCGGAATGCTTCGGCGTGAACGACTGCGATCCGACGTCCGACACGCCTGACCTTCGGCGTCGTGACAAGTGCATCCAGCCGAGCAGAGGCAAGGAACTGGAGGTTCACGCTGATGAGCTTCGGGAAGTGCCCGGGGGGAAGTTTGCGTGCAAGGGCACGCTTCGCTGCCACTTCGAGAAAGGATGCCACAGCTCCGCCATGCAAGGCGGGAAGGAGAGGGTTGCCGATCATGTATTCCACTGGCGTCAAAACAAAGGCGTCACCGCTCTCTGAAATCATGGAGCCTAGCAGCTGCGCGAAACCGGTCATGGCCCGACAGCCCGATTGATCGAAAAGACGCCTTGGGCAGTCGCGATCAGGTGAGAAGGATCGGTATCCCAGACTTCGGTCCGTACGAACGCACGGCGCTCGGTAGCGTCGTAACAATGCGCCCACGCTGTCGCGGAGCATCTCGCCTCGGGGGACCGCACATGGTCCACCTTCAGGTTGAGGGTCGAGATTGCCAATCGCCTTCCCAGTCGGGACATTACGGCAACGCCGCAGGCCTGATCGATAAGGCTCGTCAACACGCCGGTTGCTAAAGTCTCGTCCTCGTCAGCCAGCTCCTCACGCCAACCGACACGTAGCGAGCTGAGGCCATCGCCGATCGAAACCAACTCCAGGCCAAGCCTGTTGCCCCACGGTATGTCGCCTGGTTGCAGGCTCCAGTCTCCAGCCACGATTCCATCCTCGTCCTGATCAGGCCTTGCCACCTTGGAAACGGTACGGTTTACAAACTCGGTCCGGCTTCCTAATGGTTATGGTCTCGCATGGAAACGCGGTCGAATAAATTTCTGGTGCTCTCGGTTACAGGCGTTCTGCTGGGTACGCTCCTGATCTTCACCCTGTGGCTGTTCGATGCACGCGATGGAGACGGCAATCCCTACATGATCCGCTTCACCGGAAGCGTTGCCGGTCTCCAAAATGGATCGTCGGTGACCTTCTCGGGCGTGCCGGCCGGTCATGTCACGTCGATACGGCTCGACAAGCAGGACCCGTCAGCGGTTCTGGTTACCGTCAGCCTTGAACCGCGGATCCCCATCGTCGCAGGCGTTAAAGCGTCGATTGCGAGATCGGCCCTCGCGGGAACCGCGAACATCAGCCTCGACGGTGCAACCTCTGGCGCCCCCCCGATCGTTGCGGCGAACGACGGGGAGCTTCCCGTCATCCCCACCAAGGAAGGCGGGCTCCTCGGCGGCGGAGGGGACCCCGTCGCGCTGGTCGAGAAGATCAGCCGCACCGTGGACTCTGTCTCGCGCAACCTCGACGCCGCTCAGCAGCAGCGGGCCAGCGATCGGCTGGCGGCGCTCGCGGAGAGTTCCGCTGGTTGGGCTGACAAAGCCGGAGCAGCGTCCGATGCTCTCACCGGTGCGCGCGGCCGCGTGATTGCCGTGGGAGACGCCTTGCAGCGATCCGGCGACAGCGCCCAACAGCTGAGAGCGGCAGCGGACGAACGCCGCGCGACCGTCCTCGCGAGAGCGAACCGAACATTGTTGAAAGCCCGAGACGGTGCCGATCGATTCACGGCTCGGCTAGAGGCTATTCGACCCAGGATACGCGGCACGGCCGCCAAACAGGCCCAACTGCGTGAAACGGTTCGTTCAGCGAGGAACAAGGTCGGTGCTGTCAGGGATGCGGCCGTTCGCATCGATCAGGAGGGACTGGGCGTGGGGGCTCCGTCCCTTCCCATCTACAAGCCAACGTCACAGGATTGAGCGACGGCGATACAAAAGAACAGCCTTTGGCTGAGATCGAGCTGGCAGGCGAGCAACCGACCTTCTCGGCGTGATTTCTCGTCAACTGGTCCGGATCGCGCTACTCTCGATCCAGGAGAACGAGATTGAGCGATGACGAAAAGAAGAGCCGGCGCCCCAGGAAAATGGGCAGACCGACCACCGAGGACGCGCTCCGCCTTACCTCGCACATCCTAAAAAGCGCTCGCGAGCTGTTCTTCGAACACGGCTTCGAGGGCGCCAGTGCCGACATGATCGCCGAGCAGGCCCGCATCTCGAAGCGGACCCTGTACGCGCGCTTCGGCAGCAAGGCGCGCGTGTTCGAGGCGGTGATCCTCGACGAGATCGATACGCAGCTGCGCGCGCTCGAACCTTCCGGCAGCGACGAACCCGACATCCGAAAGCGGCTTCGCGTAATCGCCGATCGCCTGCTCGAGTGGCTGCTGACGCCGCGGATCACCTCCATGGAACGCGTCGTCATCGCGCAAGCCGTGCGCTTTCCAGCGCTTGCGGCGAACATCCACGACTTTGGCTACCAGCGGGCCGTCCAATGGGTAGCGTCGATCCTCGCCCATGCCGATGCAAAGGGTGAGCTATCGCTGGCAGACCCGGTGTTTGCTGCCGAGCAGTTCGTCACCCTCGTAGTGGTCGCACCCATGCGCCGTGCAGCGCTCGGGCTTTCTCCTCCCGCGTACGACGATGCCGCACGCGATCGTATCTCGCGCGGTATCGACCTGTTCCTCAATGGCTGCCGTCCGCGCGAGGCGGATGGTTGCAGCGACTGATGTCCACCACCGACGAGGAGCCTCAGATCGGTGAGCGCACGCGGCTGGCCGAGCTCATGCAGATCATGGGGCGCCATGGGCTGAACGGGCTCGCCTCGCGCCTGGGCCTGCTGCCCGGTCGCTCGGAGCAGCCAGCGGACGTCGGTACGCCCGAGCGGGTCGTCGCGCTGCTGCGGGACCTTGGACCTGTCGCAGTCAAGCTGGGGCAAGTGCTAGCCACCCGCGAGGACCTGCTCGGGCCGGAATGGGTGCGGGCGCTGTCGACGCTGCAGGATCGCGTGACCCCGCTGCCGTTCGAGGCGCTGGAGCCGACGATCCTGGCCGCGCTCGGCTCCCCGATCGCTGATGTGTTCGCGAACTTCAACCGCGAGCCGATCGCGGCGGCGTCGATTGCGCAGGTTCATGCTGCAACCTTGCGCGACGGAACCGAGGTCGTGGTCAAGGTACGCCGGCCGGGGATCGCGGAACGCGTCGATGCCGACCTACGGCTGCTCCGCCGCATCGCGCGGCTCGCGGCCCGGCACTCACCGGAGATCCGCCGCCTCAAGCCCGACGAACTGCTGCGGTTTTTCGCGGAGAGCTTGTCGCAGGAAATGGACCTCAGCGCAGAAGCGGCAGCCTGCGAGAGCATCGGCGCGTTCCTGCAGCCGCTCGGCGTCCGGACGCCGGCCTTCTACTGGGATCAGGTCGGCCGCCGGATCAACGTGCAGGAGCGGCTTGACGGCATGCCCGTCCGCGAGGTTCTTGACGTGGCGGGTGAGGGCGGTGCTGACGTCGCCGGCAGATATGCCGATGCGGTGCTGCGGATGATCATCTTCAACGGTCGGTTCCACGCGGACCCCCATCCCGGCAACGTCTTTGTTCTGGCCGACGGGTCGCTGGCGTTCATCGACTTCGGGGCGGTCGGCGTGCTCAGTCCCGCCCGGCGGAACGAGGTTGTCACGCTCGTCCTTGCCATCGCGGGTGAGGACACACGATCGGTGACGGACGTACTGCTGCAATGGTCGGGCGAGACCGATGTCGATCGCCAGGCGCTGACCCGCGACCTCGACGCGCTGATCGGCCAGTTCCGCGGGGCGGTACTCCAGCAGATCGAGCTCGCCGACATCTTCGGCCGCGTGTTCGCGCTGCTTCGAACCTATCGTCTGGCGCTGCCGCCGGACCTCGCCCTGCTGCTGCGCACCTTGCTGATCGCCGAAGGGTTCGTGCGACGGCTCGATCCCGGCTTTGACATCACCGCGCGCGCCGCACCGATCGCGCGCGAACTGCTGCGGGAGCGGATCGGCCCGGCCGGCCTCAAGCGTGGCGGACGCCGGCTGGCGACGAGCCTTGGCCGTCTGGCCGCCGCCTCGCCCGAGCTGGTGGCCTTCGCCGAGCGGGTTGCGCGGTCGGGTGCGCTGCCGATCGAGTTGCAGAAAGGTGCCGTCTCCTCACCACCGGCATTGCCCCGGGGCGCAGATCCCAACGTCCTGTCCGCCGGCCTGCTGGTCGCCGGCGCGATCCTCCAGCACGACCATGATGTTGTTGGAGCAATCCTGATGGCTTCTGCGATACTCCTTGCCGGCTGCGCTTGGTACGCGAACAGGCAGCGGCGCTGACCTCTTGTTGTCAGCCTTTCATGTACCCAGTCGCGCGCGATTGTTTCGCTACTGATATTTCATCTCCGACGAGCGGAACGAACCAATCGGCTTGGCGTTTTCCGAAAGTAAACCGGTTGGTACCAAAGCAGCTGACCGGTTCGATTGAGCGAGGGGTTCCGCGTGTCCGAACAAACGGTTGACGAGCCGCATCTGCCATCTGAGGGCTGGTCGGACTTCGGTGCCGAGCTCAGCGCGCTTATGCCTAGTCTGGCGCGCTATGCGCGATCGCTGGCCAGGAATCCCGATACTGCACAGGACCTTGTTCAGGAAACCGTGCTGAAAGCCTGGAGCAGCCGCGCATCCTTCGAAGCCGGTACAAATATGAAGGCGTGGACCTTCCGGATCCTTCGCAACTCATTTCTTTCGCAGGTACGCCGTCGAGGCACGGTACAAGTTAGCGAGACCGCCGAACTCGCCGACATTCCGGTGGCGTCGAACCAGGAATCCGTTGTGACGCTGAGCGATGTTCGCCGTCTATGGCCGCGCCTGACGCCTGAGCAGCAGCGGTGCATCAATTTCATCGGGATCGAGGGATTGAGCTATGAGGAGACAGCCACAATCGAGCAGGTTCCCGTCGGCACAATCAAGAGCCGCGTGGTAAGAGGGCGGCAGATGCTGCGCGCACTCCTAGATCACATGAACAGCGATAAGGGATACAAAACGGAATCTCAGGTCGTGGCGGCCGGTGCAACCTGTCAGGCCGAGCCACCAGTTATCGACGAGGTGCACGAGAGACAGATCGAGCTGCTGCAAAGCTGGCGGACGAAGCGTGCGGCCGACCGCTGTTTGGTAGGCTGAGTGGGCCGGGATCTCTTGATCCCGGCTTCGTGCGGCCAATTTCAGGTCCTTTACCGTCTCGGTTAGCAGAAGACCTGTCGCTAGGGATATCGCACAAAAGGACGAAGAGACCACGGCTGGCCGAGCGGATATGTCCTGTGGTCTGCCCTAACAGCCTACATCCTCCAGCGTGTCAGTTGTGCGCTGACTTCCGGGCTGCTCTCCCATCCACCGCCGGGCATCCAGGCGCTTACCCGTCACCGCCGCGGCAGCGTCAGAGCAGAGCCAGAGCAAGGGCGGCACCACGATCTCGGGCGACAGCAGTCCGTCGCGTGCACTATCCGGCAGTCCTTCGGGAATCATGCCGGTCAGCGTCGCGCCCCCCGGCAGGAGCGCGTTCACCGTGATGCCGCTGTCCGCAAGGTCCTGCGCCCAGATCGCGGTCTCCGATTCCAGCGCCGCCTTGGACGGGCCGTAGGGCGAGAAGCCGCGCCGTCGCATCGTCTCGCGGTTCATCGAGATGTTGACGATTCGGCCCCATCCCGCCTCCAGCATGGCGGGGACGGCGGCGCGCGCCATCAGGAACGGGCCGTTGACGTTGGTGTCGGTCACCATGCGCCAAGTGTCGGGGGCGACCTCCCAAAACCGGGTCGGTTCTGTCAGGAAGGTGTCGCTCACATACTTCATGCCGCGCCCGGCATTGTTGACCAGGATGTCGAGCCGGCCGAAGCGCACGAGCGCCGCGCGCACGACTGCGGCACAATCCTCCGCCCGCGTCACGTCGGCGAGCAGCGGCCGCACCCGATCGTCGCCGCATGCCCGCTCTGCCTCCCGTGCGACCGCTTCGACCTCGGCGAGTTCGCGCGCGGCGGTGGCGACGACCCGCACGCCGGCCTGCGCCAGCCCGAGCGTCATCGCGCGGCCCAGCCCGCGACCGCCGCCCGTCACGATCGCGACGCGGCCGGCAAGGCCGTGTCCGTCGCTCCCGCTCATCGGTTCAGCGCCTGCATCTGCGGCGCGGCGTAGCGCTCGCCCGCCGTTGCCCCCTTCGGCGCCGCGCGGTCGAGCCGCTCCAGTTCGCCTCGGGTGAGCGTCACGTCGAGCGCGCCGACATTCTCCTCCAGGTAGCCGCGGCGCTTGGTGCCCGGGATCGGCACGATGTCTTCGCCCTGCGCCAGCACCCAGGCGAGCGCCAGCTGGGAAGGGGTGCAGCCCTTCTCCCGCGACATCGCCTCGACCGCCGCGACGAGATCGAGATTGCGCTGGAAGTTCTCGCCCTGGAAGCGGGGGCTGTGCCGGCGATAGTCGTCAGGCGCGAGATCCTCCACCCGCCGGATCGCGCCGGTCAGGAAACCGCGGCCGAGCGGGCTGTACGGCACGAAGCCGATGCCGAGCTCGCGCATCGTGTCGAGGATCTCGCCCTCGGGATCGCGGCTCCACAGCGAATATTCGGTCTGCAGCGCCGCGATCGGATGCACGGCGTGCGCGCGCCTGACCGTGGCGGGCGCCGCTTCGGAGAGGCCGAGGTGGCGCACCTTGCCCTCGCGGACCAGCCCGGCCATCGCGCCCACCGTGTCCTCGATCGGCGTGTCGGGGTCGACGCGGTGCTGATAGTAGAGGTCGATCGTCTCGACGCCGAGCCGTCGCAGGCTCGCCTCGCAGGCGGAGCGGACGTAATCCGGGCGCCCGCACACGCCCTTGAAGGTGCCGTCCTCGCCGCGAACGTTGCCGAACTTGGTGGCGAGAACCACCGCGTCGCGGCGATCGCGGATCGCACGCCCGACCAACTCCTCGTTACGGCCTACCCCGTACATGTCGGCGGTGTCCAGAAACGTCACGCCCAGATCGATCGCGCGGTGAATGGTCGCGACCGCCTCGGCTTCGTCGGCCTGCCCATAGAATTCGGACATGCCCATGCAACCGAGGCCCAGCGCAGATACGCGCAGCCCGTCGCCCAGCTTTCGTTGCTCAAGCACCAATTATCTCCTGTTGTAAGATCATGCCGGTTGGCCAGTCGTCGGTAGCAAGGCGGGCCGGCACCGGTTCAGCCTTCTGACAGCAACTGCTCGGCGAGCTGGCTGTGCTTTTCGTCGGCCTGCTTGGCCTCGTCCGCGCACGCCTTCATGTCGCGCGCCGCATCGTCCATGCCGGTCTGCCGGCAGTAATTGGCCATCGTCCCGAACGAAGCGATCCAGTAATGAAGCGCGAGCTGCCCGCTGGCGATGATGCCGAGGTCGCGTGAGGCATCGTCCGGTGCCGCTTCGCGGATCCTGCGGCTCACCTCGTAATGCGCTTCGAGCACAGGGTTGTCCTGCTGATCGGCCGGGCCCGCCTGCTCGGCGGCGCGACGGATGCGGTCCGCCCATTGGCGGGAAGTCCGGTTGCCCTCTTCGAGCGCGGATCGCAGCGCCGGGTGGCGCGCGTCGTTGTTGATCTCGTCGGTCGCCTTGGCGGCGACGTCGCTGCCGGCCCGCATCGCGGACAATCCTTGCGCGACCAGCTTCTTCAGGTTGTTCTCGTTCATCAGGTTCGTCCTCGTCCTGCCGTGCCTCGTTCAGGCACGGTGAGGGATTCTAATCTCGTCGCTCCGTTCTGTTCCGTCGGTCCTTCCTCGATCAGAGCGCAATCAATGTTTGGAGCTCATGGCCGACCTCCCGGCCTGCACCTCCTGCGGCTTGCAGGAGCGGGCTGCGTGAACCAGCGCGGCAGGGCAGGCATGCGGGAAGCTCGGACCGGCGTTGCAGGCGTGAATAGCGTCGTAAGCGGTCCGAACCGAGCCGAAGCGGACCTTCTTGAGAGCCTTCCCGACAGGAGCATGCTGACGGTGGCTCCAGGCTGAAGTGATTGGACGGAGGCGCTGCAGTGACGGAGCCCGCGGAAAATAACGCTCAGATGCTTAACATAATCTATGTTATCGGACCGGAAGCGTGTAAGCGCTAAGTACAAATGGCACCAGCCCGCTAGATAGAAATGGCACTCTGCGGTGCTATCGGCGGGTCGCCGGTGTCATAGCCGTTCTTGGC
>NZ_FNZB01000009.1 GCF_900109205.1 Sphingomonas sp. OV641
TCGACGACGGACTGGAGGCGGTGGAAGCGGCCGTGCGAGAGGCGCTGCTGGCCGGCACCGCCAGCGACGACGTCATCGTCAACATCCTGGCCCGCAGGCGAGAACCGCCACGACCGCTGACCATTGTCACCCCCGAGGACCTGGCGCTGCGCCATCCGCCCCGCGCCGACTGCAACCGCTATGACAGCCTGCGAGGCCTCCATGCAGCGGCATGAGATGATGACGGCCATGACCGAGTTGGGGCTGAAGGGCATGGCTGGCGCCTTCGACGAGGCGGTGACCACCGGTCTCCAGCGCAAGCGCACGACCATGGAGGTCCTGACCGACCTGCTGCGTGCCGAGGCGACGCACCGCCATGCAGCGTCGGTTCGTTACCGGATGTCGGCCGCCAGGCTGCCGGCGGTGAAGGACCTCGACGCCTTCGTCTTCGGCGACACTCCCATCAACGAAGGACTGGTGCGCTCCCTGCACAGCGGCTCGTTCCTCCCCGGCCGGCGCAACGTCGTGCTGGTCGGTGGGACGGGCACCGGCAAGACGCACCTCGCCACCGCCATCACCGCCAATGTGGTACGAGCCGGCGCCCGCGGGCGCTACTTCAACACGGTGGACCTGGTGAACCGGCTCGAGGAGGAAACGCGCCTCGGCAAGGCCGGCACGTTGGCGGCCCAGCTCTCGCGTCTCGACCTCGTGGTGCTCGACGAGCTTGGCTACCTGCCGTTTGCACGCTCGGGCGGTCAGCTGCTCTTCCATCTCGTCAGCAAGCTCTATGAGCAGACCTCGGTCATCGTCACCACGAACCTGGCCTTCGGTGAGTGGCCGACCGTCTTTGGCGACCCCAAGATGACCACCGCGCTGCTCGACCGCATTACCCACCACTGCGACATCGTCGAGACCGGCAACGACAGCTGGCGATTCAAGCACCGCAGCTGACGCGCGGGACCACCGGCAGAAGATGCTTCGCGCTGGTTGCGCCTCCGGTCGGGCTACGCCCGCCCTACGCCGCAACCAGCGCGAACGGCACGCCCGCCATACCCGTCACACCGCTCGACAAACGGGGTCCCTTTTGGACGCCGATAGGGGGTCCTTTTTGGACGCCGATTGACACCGGTCGCGAGCATATCGATCCGATTGCGGATCGGAGGCACCCATACGTTCGTGAGGCCGGGCACGCGCACTGTGCGGTCCAGCTCCTCCACCAGCTTTGCCGGCGTCATCCCCGCGCGCCATTGATCGCGCGGCTTGAATTGGATGGTCGTCTCGAACATCTCGAGCGGTGCCGGGTCGGTCGCGGTCTCGGCGCGTCCGGCTTTGCCGAACACGGTTTTGACCTCGGGAACGGTTTTTATCAGCCGGTCTGTGCGCTGGAGCAGGGCCGAGGCGCTCGCGGCCGAAAGGCCGGGAAGCGCGGACGGCATGTAGAGCAGATCGCCCTCATCCATCGTCGGGATGAACTCGCCACCCAATCGGGTCAGCGGCCATGCCGTCGTCGCCAGTACCAGGGCGGCGATGCCGATCGCCGCCCAAGGCCGCGCCAACACGCGGTCGAGCGCCGGGCGATAGGCACGGGTGAGCACGCGGTTGATAATGTTGTCGTTCTCGGCCGGAATGCGTCCCCGGATCAGCCATCCCATCAGGACCGGCACGAGCGTTACCGACAGGATCGCCGCTGCCGCCATCGCATAGCTCTTGGTGAAGGCGAGCGGGGCGAACAGCCGTCCCTCCTGCGCTTCGAGCGTGAACACCGGCACGAACGACAGCGTGATGATGACGAGGCTGAAGAACAGCGCCGGCCCGACCTCGGCCGCGGCCTCGGTGATGACGCGCCAGCGTTCCTCGCCCGCCAGCGCCACGCCCGGATGGTCGTGTTCCCATCGCTCGATCCGCTTGTGCGCGTTCTCGATCATCACGATCGCGGCATCGACCATCGCGCCGATCGCGATGGCGATACCGCCCAAAGACATGATGTTGGCGTTCACCCCCTGCACACGCATGACGAGCAAGGCCGCGAGCACCCCCAGAGGCAAGGTGACGATCGCGACCAGCGCAGACCGGACATGCCACAGAAACAACCCGCAGATGATCGCGACGACGACGAACTCCTCGATCAGCTTGCCCGTCAAATTCTCCACCGCGCGGTCGATCAATTGCGAGCGGTCATAGGTGGTGACGATCTCGACGCCGGGGGGAAGGCTCGCTTTCAGTTCCGCGAGCTTGGCCTTGACGGCTTCGATCGTCTGCCGTGCATTCTTGCCCTGACGCAGGATGACGACTCCGCCCGCGACCTCGCCTTCGCCGTTCAGCTCGGCGATGCCGCGGCGCATCTCGGGGCCGATCTGGATCGACGCGACGTCGCCCAAGGTAACGGGGACGCCGGCACCGGCGACCTTGAGCGGGATCGCGCGGAAATCGTCGACGGTGCGCAAGTAACCTGACGCGCGCACCATATATTCGGCTTCGCCCAGCTCGAGGACGGACCCGCCGGCCTCCTGATTGGCGCGGCGAATGGCATCGACGGCCTGAGTGTGCGTGACACCGAATGCGGCGAGCCGCGTCGGGTCGAGCAGCACCTGATATTGCTTCACCATTCCGCCGATGCTCGCCACCTCCGCAACGCCGGGCAGCGTTTTCAGTTCATAACGTAGGAACCAGTCCTGCAAGGATCGGAGCTGCGACAGGTCACGGCGGCCGGTGCGGTCCAACAGCGTGTATTCATAGACCCAGCCGACCCCCGTCGCATCAGGACCCAGCGCGGCCTGCGCGCCTTGGGGAAGCCGTCCCTGCACCTGGCTCAGATACTCCAGCACGCGTGAGCGCGCCCAATAGAGGTCGGTCCCATCCTCGAAGAGGACATAGACGTAGCTGTCGCCGAAGAACGAATAGCCGCGCACGGTTTTCGCGCCAGGCACGGACAGCATCGTCGTGGTGAGCGGATACGTCACCTGGTTCTCGACGATCTGCGGGGCTTGGCCCGGCCAGCTCGTGCGGATGATGACCTGCGTGTCGGACAGGTCGGGGAGCGCATCGACGGGGGTGGCACGCATTGCGAACACCCCGGCCATGGCGAGCGCGATGGCCGCCAGGACGACGAGGAAGCGGTTCGCGACCGACCAGCGGATGATCGCGGCAATCATCGCCCAGCCTCGCGCGTCATGCGGCGCAGCGTTGGACCATCGGCGGGTTGATCAAAGCCGAACCGCACCCGCTCACCCTTGCGATACCCACGCACCAACGCGGGATCGGCGACGCGGAACGTCATTGTCATGGCCGGCCAGCCGATCGCCGGAACGGGCTGATGGGACAGGGTGACGGAACTGCGATCGATCGCCTCGATGCTGCCGACCGTCTCGTAGATCGACGCGGTGGGTTTCACGGCCGGCTTTGTTGCGGGTGACGCTTCGACACCAATCGGACGCGCATCGAGGCCAGCGAGGCTCGCTTCGGAGTCGATCAGGAACTGGCCCGACGCGACAACCTTCTCACCCTCGGTCAGGCCGGCGACTATCTCGGTTTTGCCGCCGCCTTCTGCGCCAGTGCGAACCTCGGCGGGTCGAAAGCGTCCACCCGGCCCTGCCAACATGACGAGTGTGCGCCGGCCGGTCCGGATCACGGCCTCACTCGGAACAAGGAGTGCATCGCGGCTCCCCTGGTCGAGCGCCACGCTGGCGAACATACCGGGGCGCAACCGGCCGGCACGGTTGGGGAGCTCGACGCGGATTGTGAGCGTGCGGCTCGCTGCCTCGGCCTGGGGCAGGATCGCAGCGATGCGGCCCCTGAAGCTTTCGCCCGGGAAAGCCGCCAGCGTGGCGATGACGGGCGTGCCGATCCGCAGGTTTCCTGCGAGGGCCTCAGGGACAGCCGCGTTCAGCCACACGGTGGCGAGGCCGTTCACCTCCGCCAGTGTCTGTCCTTGCGCGACCGTCATCCCCTGTCGGACGCCGAGCGTCTTGATGACGCCCCCCACGGGCGTGCTGATCGTCGTCACACCTTGCGGTCGGCCGCGCCACTCCGCCGATGCAATCGATCCGGCGGGCATCCCGAGAAGCAACAGGCGCTCTCGTGCCGCCCGCGTGAGCCCGGCATCCCCGGTGCGGCGCACGGCGAGATACTCCGCCTGCGCGCCCGCCCATTCGGGCACAAGGATATCGGCGAGCGGGGCGCCTGCCGGCACGACATCGCCTGGCGCGCGCGCATAGACGCGCTGAACGAAGCCGCCGCTGCGTGCCTGCACGACCGCAACGTTGCGGTCATTGAACTCGATGCTGCCGGTTGCCGAGGCCGAGTTTGACAACGATCCGCGTTCGACCGTGACGATCCGCGCGCCGAGCCGCTGGAGGCTGGCCGGATCGATCGCTACGCCCGGTGCGGCGCTACCGCCTGCGCCCTCGTCGGCATAGCGGGGGATCAGTTTCATCCTCATCGACGAGAGACCCGGGCCGTCGTGCCGCTCCCCCGGGATCATCGGATCATACCAGTAGAGGATCTTCTTCTGCGGGGCTGGGGATGCCGTTTGATCGGCAGCCGAGGACGTGCCAAGTTTCGCGAGCCCGAAGCCCACGCCCCCTGCGACCAGCACCAGCGCGCTTACCGCGGTGACAAGGCGGGCGCGGGTAATGGTAGTGTCGCTCATCGATCGGCGCTCCCGAAGGTAATGGTGAGGCGGACAGAGTCTGCGGCGACGAGCGCCTCACGGTCGAGCACGGTCAGCTCGGCGTCGGCGAGCGCGGTCTTGGCTTCGATGGCATCCGCAAGACTCGCGCGACCGGCAGAGTAGCTCGCTATCTCCAGATCGGCTCGCTTCCGAGCGAGCGGAAGGAGCACGTCGCGCGCGCGCTGCCATTGGCTGTGATGCATTTGGTGGTCCGCCAGCGCGGCCTCCAGATCGGCTGCCAATGTGCGCCGGGTTTCTTCGCGCGCGGCCTCGGCCTGCGCCTGTGCGGATTTGCGGGCTTCGATGCGCGGGTTCTGACGCGATCGAGCGAACAGCGGCAGGCTCATCGAAACTCCCGCCGACACCATGTCGCCATACCGGGGGTCACGGCGTTGATAAGCTACCTCTACCCCCCAATCGGGTCGCTTCTCCGCTCGCGCCGCATCCACGTCGGCCTGGGCGCGCTGAATACCGGCCTCGGCGAGAACCATGTCGGAGTGAAGGCTGAGCGCGTCCCGCAGCCGCGCCGGAGCCAGATCGATCGCGGGCATATCGCCGGCAATCTCGGGCGCCGATACGCCGGTCCAGCGAGCCAGCATCGCGCGGGCGCGCGCAACGGCGGCCATCAACTCGTCGCGGCGGTCGTCGAGTGCCGCGATCTCCTGATCGGTCGTCAGTGTCTGACCAGGGCGGACCGAACCGGTCGTCACGGCGGCCCGCGCAGCGGAAGGGAGAGATCGAAGGAATAGCAGAACGGTGTCGAGGGCAGCTAGTCGACGCTCGGCATAAGCAAGGTCGATCCATGCCTGCCCCGCTCCCAATCGCACCTCCCGGAGCTTGGTCGCTTGCGATGCTTCTGCCGTTGCGATCACGGCGCGTGCCTGCGCTTGCGCGGCATGACGCTTGGCAAGGTTGGGTAGGTCCTGTTGGAAACCGACACGCCCCATCGTCATGTCGTCTCTGGATAGGGAGAAGGCGGGTGGCCCAGAGACAGGATAATTCTCGATTCCGATCGACACACGGGGGTCCGGAAGGCTTCCCGCCGCACGTGCATCGGCTTGGGCGGCGCTGACCCCCGCGCGACCGGCAACCGCTCCCGGGGCGTTGGCAACCGCATCGCGCAGCGCTTGGTCATAGGTAAGTGTCTGCGCGTGCGCGGCGCTCGTCGTGAGCGCGGCGACCGCGAGCATCATGGATGCGCGCATCCCTCTAGTCCCTTCATGTCATAATGATGGCCGGGCTCCAAATGGTTGATCGGAGCCCGGCACCTGTTCAGGCTCGCCAGCTTAAGTTGACTGGCCGCCCTTCATTGACATGCAGGCGTCGCGACCGCGTTCCATCATCGGGCACACGCAGGCGCTCGACTGGGGAACGTCCGTAACCCATACGCGACGTGGGGCTTGAAGCGGCGCCCGCGGGCCCGGCTGGTAATTGGAACGCCACTCCCAATGACCATTGCTTTTATTTTCAGATGTGGCCGCCGTCGCTGCCGACGCGGCGAGGCTAGCGGCAAATACCGCCAAGATGAACGTTTTCATGTCACTTTCCAATTTGATCGAGATTTAAAATCGGCAGAGCCGCAACCGGCGAACGGCTGCAGCCTGACACGGCTTGACTCGATCAAACGGTAGGCGGTTCGGGCTCGGGAGCGACGTTGAGGCCGGCAAGTGCCCGGCTGGCAGGCCAGATAACGATTTGAGATGCGATCGAGCGCTTCAGCACTCTTGCCGGCTCCTCAAACGTCATGGGAACAACGCATCCCATTTGGGCGATACACGCCAGCGTCAGTCCTTTGCATGGGTGTTCCGATGACGGATCCGGGGTCGCCATACCCGCGCAATCCATGCGGGATGGGGTGACATGGCTCATCGCCATCTTGGGTGAGAGCGATGGGCCGGCCGCATACGCAATTCCTTGGCCCAAAAGGCCAAGCAACGCTCCAACAAGAAGCAAGAGAGAAAGACGAGCTTTCAACACCCGGATACTATCCCAATTGTCAACGCCGAGGTCAATACGGGTGGTTTGCCGGGTGCCGTAGTGCCGGCATGAAGCGCCGGGGAAGATTTGCCGCTCACAAGACAACCTGTCGTTTAGGCGCCGTGGCTAGCAAAGACACGCCGGCCAGCGGCACCGAACGCAATGACGTCATAGGGCTGGGTTCTCATGCCGGGCACCTCCATGCCCGGTGAGCCCATCGGCATTCCGGCCACGGCCAAGCCGCGCACGCCTTTAGGATGCTGGGCCAGCGCGCGCTTCATGTCCGCGATCGGGACATGTCCCTCAAACGCCATGCCGTCGATGATCGCGGTATGGCAGGACGCGAGGTCAGCGGGCAGGCCGATCTTACGCTGCAGCACCTCACGGCGATCATCGTCGATGATCTGGACCTTGCGGCCGAACTGCTGACGCACCTGCGCCGCCCATTTCTCGCAACAGCCGCAACCCGGATCGCGGTGCATGGCGATGTCGGCCGCGGCCGATGCGACCGCTGGGATGGTCATTAGCAAGGCGGCGACGGCGCCACGAACACCATTCTTCATCATCAGCTCCTAAAAGGAAATCCCCGCCCTGCCGGGGGGTAGGGGGATCGACAGGGCGGGGCAGCGCTCCCTTATTGCGGGCGCTTGCCGTGCTTGCTGAGCCACGCCTGCAGCTCGGCAATATCCTTTTCCTGTTTCGTGATCGTCATCTGCGCCATGCGCTTGGTCTCGGCGTCGCGCGCGTCACGCACCGCAACGCGCGACATGGCGATGGCGCCTCGGTGATGCTCGATCATCTTGCGCGTCCACATTTCGGCCGCGTCGCCCTGCTTGGCCGCCATCATCTTCTGATGCATGTCCATCTCGGCCTGGCCGTAGGGATTGCCGGCCATCATGCCCGCCATGTCGTCGTGGTTCATGCCGGCCATCTGACCGTGGTTCATGCCCTGCATTCCGCCGCTCTGCTGCGCGAGGGCGGGCGTGGCGAGCAGCGCCAAAGCTGCGAATGTTGGTGCGAAGCGCATTATTGATCTCCCTGGGTTCTAAGACTTCTACGCGTGCGAGGCGGCTATCCCTCACCCGGGGTGCTAGAACGCGCGAGAAATTGTCAGGAAACAGGACTTTATTTCCGAGGGCTACGCTCCTGAGCCGCGTATATTATGCCTCGATCACGATGTTGCGACGCCGCGTTTTGGGCCATCGCATGTAGAGAAGCACTGCCCCCCCTAACCAAAGCGCAAGCCCACCGATCGCGAAGGCGAGCAGCCAGGGCGTGTTGAAGTTCTCGTGATTCGTCCAATCCATGATGTGAAGGCCCCAGAAGAAGTCGTAGAGCCGCCAAGTGCCGGTTCGGACAGCCGAGATCCGACCGGTGTCGGCCGCGACAAAGACGCGGGTGGAATCGAGGTCGGCGAACGCGACGCGCCAGGCGGGGAGCGTGCCGCGATATTCGGGGCTGGCGCGCTCGATCCGCTCTACCTTCGCCGCTGGTCGAGCACCGCCACGCCATGCCAAACGCGCGATCTCCTCGGCCTCACGAGCCGTTGGTGCTGGCAGCGCTTGGCCCGTCGCGGCGTCGAACAGGCGCGTTCCCTTGGCTGTCGCGACCTCGGCGACCGGGCGGCCAAGCCACATGCGATAGGTGATGGCCTCGATGGGCGCATCTGCTGCGCCTACGATCGCCGATGGTGGGGCGAACGTGCTGCCGCGGGGAAGGGGCGCCGCGGCTTTGCGGTCAACGAGGTGATCGCCATGCACCCGATCGATCGGCAGGAAGCTCATCAGGGCGCCGCTTGCGAACCATAGCAGGAGCTGCGCGCCGATGATGATCGCGAGCCATTTGTGCGTGCGGCTCGCGAGTAGATGCAGCCTCAGTTTCGCGCTTTTCAGAACCACTCCTCCCTCAACCTCGTCGCCGGGGTCACTTCATACCCGGCATGTCCTTCATCATCTCGTCGTGATCGGCCGGGGCGCTCGCGACCAGTGCCTTATACTGTTCGGGCGTCATGCCGGGGAGCTTGCGGACGAACGCGACCATATTCCAAATTAGGGGGTCGGGATGCGTCTTGCCCCATGCCGGCATGGCGCTGAGCTTCACCCCGTGCTTGATGATCCAGAATTGCTGGGCGGGGGTGAGATCTTGAGCGCGCGCGAGTTCCGGCGCCTGTGGATAGAGGCCCTGGCTCATCTCGGATTTCTCGACGCCGGGGCCGAGATGGCAACCGGAACACATTTCTCCGTAAAGGCCCGCGCCGACTGACACGCGCTGCGCCGATGCCAGATCGGCCGGGGGTGTTATGCCGCGCGCGCGTGCCTCAATCGACCGATCGCGCAGGCGTTCGAGCATTGAATAGACCGCCGGCGTGTGCGGTTCGTCGGCCGCGATGTTATACACGCCAAGGTAGATAAACGCGGCTGCGCCCAGCGCCAGGACGATCGCCAGGGCGCCTACGAACGGCAGGCTCGGGAAGTGCTGCCTTATCGAGCGCCTGCCGTCTTGAGCCATCTGTTCCTCCATCGATCAGAACCAGACACGAACGCCGGCGACGATGCTCTTGGACGTTGCGCGATCCCCATCGGCGCGCGCGTAGCGGGCGGTGTCGCCGAAGCGGCGATCCCATGACACGCCGACATAGGGGGCGAACTCGCGCCGGATCTCATAACGCAGCCGCAATCCAAGCTCGGCGTTGGATAGGCCCGATCCGATCCGGTTTTCCGGCACGTCCTGCGCAGCGAAATTGAGCTCGGCGCGCGGTTGCAGGATCAGCCGCTGGGTGATGCGCTGGTCGTAATAGCCCTCAAGCCGCCCTAGCAGGTCGCCCTTGTTGGACAGGAATACCGCGCCCTCTAGCTCGAAGAAGCCCGGTGCCAGCCCCTCCAGCCCGACGGTCGCATAGGTGCGTTTCGGGGACGGCCCCAAATCCTGGCGGACACCCGCTTGTAGATTGAAATAAGGGCCAATGGTCCGGCTATAGAGCGCCTGCACCTCGGCGCTCTCGATGCCCTCGCGGAAGGCTCCCTCGCCCTCAGACTTGATGAAGAGGCGGTTGATGTCACCCCCGAACCACGCCTCGCCATCCCAGCGATAGCCGTCACGACCGTTGCGGAATTGATACTCAGCGAGGTTCAATAGCACCTGGCTGAAGTTTTGACCGCCGTGATGCTGCTGAAGGTGATGGCGACCCATCGCCATCGCGTCCGCGCCGTAAACGCTGTCGGCCGCATGGTCGGTCGGCAGGGGCGGGGCGGGGGCGTTTCCTGCGGGAAGCGCGGTGCCAGTCTGCTGCACCCCATCGGCCGCCATGCCTGGCATTCCGGCCATTCCCGACATGCCCTGCATGTCGTGGCCGCTGTGCTGGTCGGCTGGCATGGTCATCCCCGGCATCGCCGAATGGTCCATGCCCTGCATCGGCTGCTGGGAGCCCTGAGGGACCGTTTGGCCGTTTCCGGGCATCTGCATCCCCGGCATGGCTTCCATGCCCTGCTGTGAGCCCTGCGGAGCCGCATGGTCCATGCCGGGCATAGACGAGTGATCCATGCCCGGCATGGTCCCGTGATCCATACCATTCATGCCGGCCGTTGGCGCGGCGCGGCGTTTCGTCGTCGAAGCTGATGGTCGCCTCGCAGGAGCTGACCTAGTCTTGGCCGGCTTGCCTTTGGCCGTGGGCTTCACCACCGGCTTCTTTTTCGCAGGCATCGGCATGGTCATGCCCGGCATTGCCGAATGATCCATGCCCTGCATCGACTGAGCGGCGACAGGACCGGCGATGCCGAGCATGGTGGCGGCGGCGAGCGCCGCGGTCAGCCGGTTCATGCCGCCTCTCCCGCGAACGGGCGAACGGTGACGACGCGCATCATGCCTGCGGTCATGTGGTAGAGATTGTGACAGTGGAACGCCCAATCGCCGGGTGCATCGGCGGTCAGATCAAAGGTCATCTTGCCTCCAGGCGGCACGTTGACGGTGTGCTTGCGCGGCGCATGATTGCCGTGCCCCGTCACCAGCTCGAAGAAATGGCCGTGGAGATGGATGGGGTGCGGCATCATCGTATCGTTGACCAACGTCACCCGCGCCCGCTCGCCTTTGCGGAACGGGATGGGGTCGGCGGGATCGCTCAGCTTCTGCCCGTCGAAGCCCCACATGTAGCGCTCCATGTTACCGGTCAGATGGATCTCGAACTGACGCGACGGCGCGCGCACGTCGGGGTTGGGCGCGAGCGAAACGAGGTCGCGATAGGTGAGGACGCGGTGATCCAGGCCCTCCAGACCCTGGGGCGGTTCACCGCTACGGTCCTTCGGCATCGGGGAGATGGTCTGCACGCCCGGCCCCATCTTCACGCCCGGCGCATTCTTCGGGTCGCGCATGTTCATGTTCATGCCGCCACCCGACCCGTGGTCCATCCCGGCCATGCCGCCAGCCTGGCCCGATCCGCCCGACATGGCACTATGGTCCATGCCGGCCATGCCAGCACCGCCCGCTGCCATTTGGCTATGGTCCATCCCGGGCATTACAGCGCCGCCCATCTGGCTGTGGTCCATGCCCGACATGCCGGACATGCCCGCCATCGCTGCGCCTGCCGCGACCGTCCCGTGATCGGTCGGCCCCTTCCAGCCCGTCAGCTTCCAAAGATTGCGCGAGGCGTTCTGCATCAAGGTGGGGTCCGGCCCGCGCGTGGCGACCGGGCTCTCGTCCTTCATGCCGGACATGCCCTGCATCCCGCCCATGCTCCCCATGTCCATGCCCATATCGGTCATGGTCAGCAGCGTGCGCGGACGAAGCGGCGGGACCGGGGCGACCATCCCCTCACGCGGGGCGAGCGTCGCCCGGCCCATGCCGGAGCGATCGATAGCCTCGGAGACGAAGCTGTAGGCCCGGTCCTCGGGCGTCACGATCACGTCGAACGTCTCGGCAACGCCGATCTGGAACTCGTCGATCTTCACCGGACGGACATTCTGCCCATCGGCCTGCACGACGGTCATCGGCAGGTCGGGGATGCGGACGTTGAAGTTGGTCTGCGCCGCGGCGTTGATGATCCGCAAGCGGACCCGCTCGCCCGGCTTGAACAGCCCCGTCCAGTTGTCATACGGCCCGTAGCCGTTGACCAGGAAGGTATAGGTCGAGCCGGTGACGTCGGCGATGTCGGCGGGGTCCATTCGCATCTTTCCCCACTCGATCCGGTCCTTGAGCGGCATTTCCCGACCCGCGAGCAAGCCCGCGAGGGTCGGCCGCTGATAGTTGAAATAGGCGCCGCCCATCTGCTTCAGCTTCCGGAAAATCTGCTCGCCGGTCATCTGGCTGTGGTCGGACAGCACGATCACATGCTCGCGGTCGAACGCGATCGGATCGGCACCGGCCGGGTCGATCACGATCGGCCCGTAAAGTCCGCCCTGCTCCTGCTCGCCGGAATGGCTGTGATACCAGTAGGTGCCCGACTGGATGATCGGGAACTCGTAGATGAAGGTCGAGCGCGCCTTGATGCCGGGGAAGCTGATGCCGGGCACGCCGTCCATCGCGAACGGCACGAGCAGCCCATGCCAGTGGATCGAACTGTCCTCGTCGAGATTGTTGGTGACGGAGAGGCGGACCTTTTGCCCCTCCTTCAAGCGAATGAGAGGGGCCGGCACCGTGCCGTTGACGCCGATTGCGGGCGTCGACTTGCCGTCGACGGGAAGTCTGAAACTGTCGATCGTCAGCGCGATGTCAGTGCCCGAGACGGTCGGCAGCGGTTTGACGATCCCGCCCGAGACAGGCTGCGCCCACGCGGGCATATAGGCGGTCAGCGCCATGCCACCGCCAGCAAGGGCGGCGCCGCGAAGCATCTGGCGGCGATCGATAGTGCGGCTCATACGGTCCTCAAGGCTCTCGAACGGGAGTGTCCCTCTAGCCTTGATACGCAGCTCAGGGCGCTATCCCTCAGCGCCCGCCCAATCGCTCCAGCAACTTCGATCGCGCGCGATAGAGGCGGGTTTCTACCGCCTTTTCGCTGATCGACAACACTGCCGCGGTTTCAGCCTGGCTCAACCCCTCGATCGTGCGCAGCACCAAGGATTCCTTCAATGCGGTCGGCAAGCCCGCAATGGCGCGCGTCACGCGGTCGAGTTCCTGTCGGTCGCCCGTCGCGTCGTCGATCGCCACCTGGTCGTCTGCAATGGCTTCGGCTTCCGGGCCGATCGGTGCGGCGAACGCCAGAAAGCGCCGCACGGTGCGCTTGCGCCCCCAATCGCGGCACTTGTTGATCGCGATCGTCGATAGCCACGCGCGCATCGATCGATCGCCGTCGTAGCGGGGCAGGGCCTGATGCGCCGCGACGAAGGTCTCCTGCAGAAGGTCCAGCGCCTCGTCGGCCTCGCCGACGCACGCGCGCACCATGCGGAAGATTGACTGCCGATGGCGGCGCATGATCTCGGCGAAGGCGGCTTCGCGCCCGGCGATGCTGAGGGTCGCCAGCTCGCCGTCCGTAAGCGTGGTCCAGTCGAGGCTCACGCGCCGAACCTCAACGTGCGTCGTCGGTGAGCGCCTTCACCACGGCCTGATCGAACTGGCCGGTCTGATTGGGCCGCAAGAGCTGGCGCATGGCGAAGATGTGCGCCAGCGTCGCTTTCTGGAGCTCGCCCATGACGGCGTGGCTCTGGTCGACCGCTGCGGCGACGCGCGGCCCGTTGCCATGCTCGGCCTCGATCGCTTCAGCGAGCCGGGCATTGTTCGCCCGCAATTCCAGCTCGAATGCGCGCCGCTGCACGGCGAAACGCTGCTCCAGCACTTCAAGTCGCGCTTCCTGGTTGGCGTCCAGCGCCAGCTTATGATGCAGCACGTCGTGCAGCTCCGAGCCGGGCTGGGCACGTGGCGGAAGTAGCGCCCGCCCCACGAACACACCGATGATCGCGGCGATGAAGCACGCGACAATGCCAAGCAGAAGGCGGATGCGGCCGCTCATTGCACGCCGACGAGCAGCGTGGAGGGCGCGAGCGGCGACACCGGCCCCAAGGGCGATAGCGAAGCCGCGCTGGCTTCCTTCGCGGGCACACCGGCACCGAAGATGCCCATGACGAGCGCCGCAGCGATCGTCATTGCCCCAACGCCTAAGCCGGCGCGCGCCGCTGGACGTGCGGCGACCCGCGCCAGCACGCGATCTTCCATGCCATCAAGGCTCGCGGGCACGGGTGCTTGCGCCAGCCTCATCAATACTGCGTCGAGGTCCATGTCGTTCACTCCACCCCTCTAGCATGGATTACGCAAGCGACGCGCCCATCCCTCAAATCCATCCGTGAGGGGTGGTCGATCGGGGCGCGTAATGAAGGACAGGAACCCTCCTGTCGAAAGGCCCCCTATGCGCCGCCTATCCGTTCTGACTGCTGCTGCCGCTCTCGTCATGTTCGCCGGAACGGCGAACGCCCATCCTAAGCTGGTGTCGGCATCGCCGGCCGCCAATGCGACGGTCGCGAAGCCCGCTCGTATCGAACTTCATTTCAGCGAGAAGCTGATGCCAGCCTTCTCCAAGGCCGATCTCACGATGGCAGCGATGCCCGGCATGGCAGCCATGAAGATGGCCAGCGCCTCCGCGCTCTCGTCCGATGGCCGGACCCTCGTCATCACCCCGAAATCGCCGCTCCCATCGGGTCGGTATAGCGTCGCGTGGAATGTCGTCTCGACCGACACCCACAAGGTCGCAGGAACCTACGTCTTCGCGGTGAAGTGAGGCGATGGGGGACTGGTCGCTTATCGGCGTCCGCTTCGCGCTCTACGTGACGCTGGCTGCGCTGTTCGGCCTTGCCGCATTCAGCCTTTATGGGCTGCGGGCGCGCGAGCGCGGCGACGCGCTCGCGCTGCGTCCCTGGTTCATCGCCAGCGCTGGCCTGAGCCTGTTGTTTTCAGGCGCCTGGGTCGTGCTGATGGCCTCCTCAATGGCCGGAACGCCGGCCTGGCCGATCGACCGTGAAGCAGTCGGCGCGCTGCTCACCGGCTCTGCGATCGGAGCAGCATGGAAGCTGCGCATGGTCATGGTGGCCCTCGCGGCGCTGGCAGCGCTGGTCGCGGGCGGGCGCGGCATCTGGCTGAGCATCGTCGCGCTCTGCTCGGCCGTGGCACTCGCAACGCTGGCGTGGACCGGACACGGCGCGATGGACGAAGCCGTGATGGGCTGGGTCCACCTCATCGTCGACATTCTCCATCTGATCGCCTCGGGCGCTTGGGTTGGCGCACTACTGGGGCTGCTCCTGCTCGTCTCCCGACCCGCGGCGCGCGTAGACGCGGCGCATCTGGGGCTGACGCACCGCGCGCTGCACGGGTTCGGCGCGATCGGGACGGTTGTGGTCGGCACGATCCTCGTCACCGGCCTGGTCAACGGCTGGATGCTGGTCGGGATCGGCAACCTCGCCACGCTTCCTGCGACGCTCTATGGTCAGCTCCTGATCGCAAAGCTGGCGCTGTTCGTCGCCATGCTAGGGCTCGCCTCGCTCAACCGCTTCCGGCTCACGCCGGCATTCGAGCGGTCGATCGCAGCGGACGATCACAAGGGCGCCCTCGGCGCGCTGCGGACAAGTCTGGCGATCGAAACCGCCTGTGTCATCGCGGTTCTCGGGCTGATCGCCTGGCTCGGGACGCTCGCGCCGCCTGCATCGGCGATGTGATGCGCGGCCGGGGAGCCCTCGCGGTCCCCGGCCGTTCACGGGGCCGCGCCTGATGGATCAGTCGATCCTGCTCGACGAGACGGGGAGGATGCTGGCCGTGGCCGGCCTGATCTGCGTGGTGCTGCTCGTGCCGATGATGATCGTCGGGCTGATAATCAGCATCATCCAGGCGGCGACGTCGATTAGCGAACAGACGCTGAGCTTCGTGCCTAAGCTGATCGCGCTAGGCGTATGTTTGGTGATTTTCGGGAGCGCAGCGACCGAGCTCCTGACCAAGTTCACGGCCGAGCTGTTCGCTGTGATCGCGAGCATGGGCCGTTGATATGCAGATAGCTGCGCGGGCGGGCGACCGCCCGCGCAAGCCCCGCTATGCCGCCATCCGATCGCAGGAATCGGCGCACTTCCGGCACGCTGCCACGCAATCCTCCATGCCGCCCAGGGCCTCGCAGCTCGCTGCGCAAGCCCGGCAGATCTCGGCACACTCGCGGCAGATATGCTGATGGTGGGCGGACTTGCGCGCCATGAAGTCGATCGCAACCGCGCAAATTTGCGCGCAGTCGGCCATGATCTTCATATGCTCGGGCGCGGCGTGCTGGCCGCCCATTTCGAGGCAATGGTTCATCGCCATGTGAAGACAGGTCACATGGCATTCGTGGCAGGCGTCCATGCACGCCTTCATGCCGGGGTCGATCTGGTGCATCGCATTATCTCCGTATGAGCCCCCGCCTGTTCCTAGATACGCGCGCCGCGCGATCACCCCTTGCCGCGATCTCCGTCGTTCGCGGCAAGTTACATGGCCCACCGACCGAACAGCGTCGCAACGATGATGCCCGCGCCAAGCATGATGAGCGTCAACACTGTCATCGCGGCGATCTGAGGTCCGGTCACGCGCGCGCCGGCCGCCATGCCGCTCATCCCTGCCATTGCGTCGTGTCCCATGTCCGGCATCGGCGTGGCCGATTGCCGGTCCGCGCCGACTTCGTGTCCGCCATGCCCCAGCGCGCGCACCGTGCCCATGCCGTGCTTCAAGCGCACGCCAACCAGCCAAAGGTTGATCGGATAGGCGACTGCGAACCCGACGAGTGTCGCCAGCGACATGACGCCCCAAAAGCGGAGCGAGCTGGCGTGCATCGCGGCCATGTCGCGGCTCATCAACACCACCATCGTCGGGATCATGCCGGCCATGACGGCATTCATCGACAGCCATTCGGGGATGAACGACATGCGAAGCGCGCCCCAATAGGAACCGCCCGCCATGTCGCGCATGAAAAGCGCCTGGAAAATCAGCAGTCCGAACGCGAAGCCGAACACATATTCCGCGATCACGTCCTGCCACATCGGCAGGCCGAGCGCCGTGGTGATCGCGGCTGCGGCGATGACGCCGGTTGCATCGCCCGCCATGCAATGGATGGCCGAGCCGAACGCCTGCTTCCAGAGCGGTCGAACGAAATCCTCGTGCCGCTCGTTCGCCGGCTCCTGGCAGGACAGGACATAGGCCGCGGCCATGATCGGGCCACCATAGAGCGTGACCAACAGCCACCCCCATTTCATCACGCGCAGCTCGGGGTTGCGGGTGAAGGCATCCCACGCGACGTAAGCGACCGAAAGGGCGGTCAGCACGAACCACCCGATCAGCACGGCGTCGAGCCAGGGGGCCGGGGATGGCATCGTCACGGCAGCACTCCTCTACATGCTAGAGGATACGCGGCTCTCCGGATCATCCCTTGCGCGGAGCGGGCTAGGCGAGCTTGCTGGAAACGGCCTTGATCGCTTTCAGTCCCGATCCGAACCGCGCGATGGCCTCCCGGTTCTTCTCCAGCTCGCCATAGGGCAGGTAGGATATGTCGAGGTCGGCTACGCGGCTGAACGCGGGCCGCTGCAACTGCGCGCGAACGTCCGTCTCGCGCGCGTCGGGCGCGACAAGGAACAGCCCCGCGGTCGCGTGAAGGTCGCCACCGCTCAAGGCCAGGTCGAGCATCCTGACGATGCCCGAATAGATCGAGGTCGAATGCTCCACCTCGAACGCCGCGGCGACATGATCGCCGGCCTTCTCAAGCCACAGCACGTCGATCAGCCGGATCGAGTCAGCGCCCTTCGACGTCGCGATCGTGTCGGGCAGGCGCTCAAGGCATCCTGCGCCCAAGGGTGATCCGTCGAAGGCGCGGCTGCGGTCGTTCGCGGCGATCCATACGTCATAGCCGAGCGCCAACCCTAGATCGCGAAGCCATGCCTGGATTTCGGTATGGGTGCGCTCGTTCTCGCCCTCGCGCTGAGCGGCCTTGCTGAGCGTGCGCGCTTCCTCGCGCGCCGCCTCAAGCCGCTGCCCCCAGCTCGCCAGCGTCGCGCCGCTCACGTCGAGGGGCGGAGCCGGATAGCGATCGGAGCCGATGTCGAACAACAGACCGCCGATCGCGCCTAAATCATTCGATAGCAGCTCGCGGAAGCGGTCGTTGAGATCGAGGATGCCGGTCCGCATCGCCAGAAAATGCTCCCAGCTCCCGAGCTTCACATTCGCCCCCGTCAGCGCGTTGTAGCCCTTAACGATTGCGGTGTTGAAGGGCGGCACCAGCGTCGGGTGAAGGAAGTAGAGGAGGTTGGCGACCGCCGGACCCAGCCCCTTGATCTTCAAACGGTCGATCGCGTGGATATGGCTGATGATCTCCTCGGCCGTGTCGCAACAGGAACAGGCGTCGAGCAAGCGGCCGAACGCGCGCTGATTGTCGGGGCTCTCGTAAATGTCGGGGATGCGGAGCTTCGGCTTCCAGAGGAACGCATGGTCCGCGCCCTTGAAGATTTGCCGCTGCTCGGCGACGGAATGGACGACGGTTTCGAGCGACGATCCGCGGTAGGCGACGCCGAACGTGCCGCGCTCGATCTCGCCGACAACCTGGGTGATGCCGCGCCGGATTGATCGGAAGTTCTTCAACCGCTCGTCCCAAAGAAACCAGCTCCGATAGGTCGCGCCCTGATCGTCACGCCAGCGGGCAATTAAGCGGCGCACCAGGCCGTCATGGTCGGTGCCAGTAGAAAGACTGTCGATCTGCGCTGCCATATGTCCCCGATTGCCCCCGGCCCGCGTTTGGCGAGCTAGTAATAGACCTAAGCTGCGGCCCTTATGGCGTCGAGGGTGTAGAGCTGGCCCCCGCAATATGAGGGCAACGCCGCTCCCGCGCGTAGATTCAACATACACGCCAGCGGTGCCGACAGGGCCTTGACCCTAACACGGTGTCATACCCTACATGCTCTCGGGTCGAAGGAGTCTTGCCATGAACGACCCTCATTACCATTCCCAAGCCGGGCGTTGCGGCTGTTCGAAGCCTGCGCCTGAATCGGTCTCCACGCCCTCATCCTGTTGCGGGGGCGGCTCGGCCGCTCCCGCAAAGATCGAGCACGAACATCATCACACCGAAGCGGGCGGCTGCTGCTCGGGCAGTAAGGACAACGATGCCGCAGCAGCAGTGATCGACGCGGTGTGCGGCATGACGGTCGATCCCGCAAAAACGACACACCATGCCGAGCACGCTGGTCATGCCTATCATTTCTGTAGCGCAGGGTGCCGGAGCAAGTTTGTCGCCAATCCTGACGCCTATCTGAGCGATAAGCCGAAACCGGAGCCGATGGCGACGCCGGGGGCGATGTGGACGTGCCCGATGCACCCGCAAATTCGCCAGGAAGGGCCGGGAACTTGCCCAATCTGCGGCATGGCGCTCGAACCCGAAGAACCGTCGCTCGACGATACTCCCAACCCTGAGCTGGTCGACTTCACGCGCCGACTGTGGGTGGCGGGCGCGCTCACGATCCCGCTGCTCGTCGTCTCGATGTTCGCGGAAATGTTAGGCCTGCATGTGGTTAGCCCTGCGGCCTCGCCTTGGGTCCAGCTCGCACTCACCGCGCCGATCGTGCTGTGGGCGGGCTGGCCGTTTTTCGAGCGGGGGTGGACATCGCTTCGTACCCGCCATCTCAATATGTTCACACTGATCGCGATCGGCGTAGGTGCCGCCTTCCTCTATAGCGTGGTCGCGACGCTCGCGCCGGGCATCTTCCCAGCGACCTTCCGCACGCATGGGAGCATGGTTCCCGTCTATTACGAGGCGGCCGGCGTCGTGGTGACACTGGTGCTGCTCGGGCAAGTGCTCGAACTGCGCGCTAGGGCGGCGACAGGGCGCGCGATCCGCGCTCTCATGGATCTCGCCCCCAAGACGGCGCGACGCTTGCAGCCTGACGGTTCTGAAGAAGAAGTCGGGCTTGCCGACGTGGCAACCGGTGACCGGCTGCGGGTCCGCCCCGGTGAAGCCATCCCGGTCGATGGCGTCGTGGTCGAGGGTCGTTCGTCGGTCGACGAAGCCATGCTCACCGGCGAACCCGCGCCGGTCCTCAAGGAAGTCGAGGCGATCGTTACCGGGGGCACCGTCAACGGGACGGGCAGCCTGGTGATGGAAGCCCGCGCGGTTGGTTCGGACACGATGCTCGCGCGTATCGTCCGCATGGTCGCGGAAGCGCAGCGAAGCCGCGCCCCGATACAGGCGGTCGCCGATCGGGTTTCAGGATGGTTCGTGCCGCTCGTCGTGCTGATCTCGATTGCGACCTTCATCACTTGGTCGCTGGTCGGCCCTGAGCCGCGCATGGGCCATGCCCTGCTTAACGCCATCGCAGTGCTGGTGATCGCCTGCCCGTGCGCGCTCGGGCTCGCCACGCCCATGTCGATCATGGTCGGCACGGGACGCGGCGCTCAGGCCGGCGTGCTGGTGAAGAACGCGGAAGCCTTACAGGGGCTGGAAAAGGTCGATACCCTTGTCATCGACAAGACGGGTACGCTCACGGAAGGCAAGCCCAAGCTGATCGCGGTCGAGACGGTCAGCGCGGTCGGAGAGAACGACATGCTCGCGCTTGCCGCGGCCGTCGAAGGCCAATCCGAACATCCGCTCGCGCACGCAATCGTCGTTGCCGCCAAAGAACGAGGATTGCAGCTCGGCACAGTCGCGGACTTTGCCTCGCAAACCGGGCTGGGTGTCAGCGCCACGGTGGGCGGCCGCTCGGTCGTGATTGGCAATGCGGTGCAAATGAGCCGGATCGGCGCTGATCTCAAGCCGGTCGACGCCGCGGCCGATCGTCACCGTGGCGAAGGCGCGGGCATCATCCTCGTCGCGATCGACGGGGCGCTCGCCGGTCTGCTCGCAGTCGCCGATCCGGTGCGCGCATCGGCGCGCGACGCTATTGCCGCGCTTCGCAAGGAGGGCCTGCGGGTCGTCATGCTCACCGGCGACAATCGTGGGACGGCCGATGCTGTCGCGCGCGCCGTGGGCGGTCTTGATGACGTGCGCGCCGATCTGCTGCCGGAAGACAAGGCGCGTATCATCGGCGAGCTGAAAGCGAGCGGCGCAAGGGTCGCAATGGCGGGCGATGGGATCAACGACGCCCCGGCGCTCGCCGCCGCGGATGTCGGCTTGGCGATGGGAACGGGAACAGACGTGGCGATCGAAAGCGCCGGCATGACGCTCACGCGCGGCGATCTCTCGGCGATCGTGCGCGCCCGCAAGCTCGCTCGCGCGACGATGCGAAATATCCGCCAAAACCTGTTCTTCTCGTTCTTGTTCAACGGAATCGGCGTGCCGGTTGCGGCCGGCGTGCTTTACCCGGTTGCCGGTATCCTGCTGTCGCCGATGCTGGCCGGTGCAGCGATGGCGCTCTCGTCCTTCACCGTGGTCCTGAACGCACTGCGGCTCAACGCGGTAAAGCTGTGAACATCGGAGCGGCGTCGGACGCCAGCGGCGTCTCCCAACGCATGATCCGCCACTATGAAAAGATTGGTTTGGTGCCCGCGCCGCCACGGCGCGGGAACTACCGGGACTACGCCGACGCTGACGTTCATCGGCTGCGATTTATCGCCAACGCGCGCGACCTGGGGTTCCCGATCGAGGAAATCCGCACGCTGCTGGGGCTGTGGTCGGATCGCGATCGGTCGAGCGCGGAAGTGAAGACGCTGGCGGAAGCCCGCGCTGCCGAACTGGGCCGCAAGGTCCGCGTCTTGGACGCCATGCGCCGCTCGCTTACCGGGCTCGCCCAAGCCTGTCATGGCGATGATCGGCCTGATTGTCCGATCATCGAACGCTTGGCTGAATAACTTGCGCGGCTAACTTTTACTCCACTTGAGCGTGATCGTGCGTCGCACCGTTTCACGCGTTTCGCGCTGCGGCTTTGCCGCACCCCTCGATCGCCGCGCGGTTGGCCGTCACGATCCTGTCGGCCCCGACGATGGCGCGGAACGCGGTGGGACTGGCGCTCTGGATCATACGCTGCCCGGCTTCCCAGCGGGGCAAGTCGAGCGTCCGCGCCGCCATGCGCTCGGGCCATTGCCAGCTCGCCGGTGCGATCTCGCGCGCGACCAGGCCCGGCACGATCGCCCATGCGAGGATGCCGGCCGCCACCCCACCCAGGGCAAACCATAGCTGCCGATTCTTCTGGTCGGCGCGTGTCCATGCGGACCCGGCGATGGCGCGAAGATCGGCCATGATGCGGGCCTTGTCCTCGCCCGCCTTGGCGAGCGCCGCCTGATCCTCGCGCCGGGCGGCGCTGCCCGCCGCGGCGATGCGCTGCGCCATCTGCTCCGGCGTCATCGCCAGCGCCGGGGCCGCTTTCAGGAATTGGCCGATGCGCGCGACGTTCTCGCCTGCCGTGTTCACGTTCTGCTGGAGCACGCCAAGCGTCTCGGTATGGTCGGGTATGTCGATCGCCGCGCTCGGCCGCCAAGCCCTCCACGGCGCAGCGCCAGCTCGCCGCGCATGGCCTCGAACGCCTCGGCCGCGCCTGCTCCGCCCTGATCGTCCTCGTTCGTCACCTGTCGTGAGCCTGCAACCCGTGATATTCCTCCGAGTTAATCAAAGGAGACCCAACAATCACCGGACCGGTCATGCCTAAGACACCACACACGAAAGGCCCGGACGAAACCCTTTCTCTCCTCGCCGATCCCTATCGGTTCATCTCCAGGCAGTGCCAGCGCCTAGGCGCAAACGCTTTTGAATCCCGTTTCCTGCTGAAAAAGACCAACTGCCTTAAGGGGGCCAAGGCCGCCGAAATCTTCTACGATACGACCCGCTTCGAGCGCGAAGGTGCCATGCCGGTCGCTATTCAGAAGACACTGCTGGGCCAAGGCGGCGTTCAGGGTCTGGACGGCGAGACCCATCGGCACCGCAAGCAGATGTTCATGGGCCTGATGACACCAGAGCGCGTGCGGGCGCTGGCGCAATTGTTCGAGGCCGAGTGGCGCAGGGCGGTGCCGGGCTGGACGCGCAAAGGAGAGATCGTCTTCTATGACGAGTTGCATGAGCCGCTGACGCGAGCGGTATGCGCTTGGGCGGGAGTTCCTCTTCCGGACGATGAAGCCGGCAACCGCGCGGGCGAGCTGCGGGCGCTGTTCGACGCCGCCGGCTCGGCGAGCCCAAGGCATCTTTGGTCACGGCTGGCCCGTCGTCGCGTCGACGCATGGGCGAAGCGGATCATTGAAGGCATTCGGGCCGGGAGCATCGGCTCGGGCTCGGGGACCGCGGCTTACGCGATAGCCTGGCATCGCGACCGGCACGACGATCTTCTTTCGCCGCACGTCGCAGCGGTCGAACTGGTAAATGTCCTTCGCCCGACCGTCGCGATCGCAGTGTACATCACCTTCGTCGCCCACGCGCTGCAAACCTGTTCAGGGATCAGGGCGGCCTTGGTTCAGCAGCCGGACTATGCCGAGCTCTTCGTCCAAGAGGTCCGCCGATTCTATCCCTTCTTTCCCGCTGTGGTGGCGCGCGCGAGCCAAGATTTCGAGTGGGAGGGGATGGCCTTTCCGGAAGGGCGTCAAGTGGTGCTAGACCTTTATGGGAGCAATCACGACGCAGCGACCTGGGCCGACCCCCAGGAGTTTCGCCCTGAGCGTTTCAGGGCTTGGGACGAAGACTCCTTCAACTTCATTCCGCAGGGCGGCGGCGATCACTATCTCGGCCATCGCTGTCCCGGCGAATGGATCGTCCTCGCGATCATGAAGGTGGCGGCACACCTCCTCGTCAACGCGATGCGCTATGACGTACCGGACCAAGACCTGAGCATCGATTTCGCCAGGCTGCCAGCGCTTCCGAAAAGCGGCTTCGTGATGCGCAACGTCCACATAGGTGGCTAGGGCCGCGTGCCGTGGTGATGGTGATCGGCTCCGTTATCGACCGTTTGCGCGAGTACGGGGTGCGATGCGACATCTACGCAGTCGAATGTTGGTTCAGCAAGTCGATCACGGCGCACCTCGCCGCCCCGTCGCCTTCGCAACGGTCGATGGTCGCAGCCAGCAGGCTTTCTAGTTGCGCCAGATCCTCCATCTTAGCGCGCACACGCTCTAGATGGTGAGCCGCGATCTCGCGGACCTCACTGCATGACGCCTGCGCAGAACCGCCAAGAGACAGGATCGCGCGCACCTCGGCCGGGGAGAAGCCGAGTTCGCGCGCGCGACGGACGAACCCAAGTGCGCGGACGTGACCGGTCCCATATACCCGCCGCCCGCCGCTTGTGCGGGGTGGCGTTGCGAGAACACCAACGCGCTCGAAGTACCGGATCGTCTCGATATTCACGCCAGTCCGGCGAGACAGCTCGCCGATCGTGATGCTTTCCTCAACGCGCATATATTGCTTGCTCCTGTAGTCACTACAGGATGCATAACGGGCTAACCCGCTAGAGGCGATAGATGAACCAAGAGACCATCCCGCGTGAACCCCTAGGCGCACCAACGTCACGACGTCGCGCCGACACGGGGCTATCCGCCCTCGGCGCGCTTGCGAGCTTAGCCGCTGTTCTAGCTGCGGCGTCATGCTGCGTCCTGCCCCTCGCACTCGCGGCGCTCGGCCTGGGGGCGGGCCTGTCCAGCAACTTCGCCGCGCTGATACCACTACGGTGGCCGCTAACGGCGACCTCCCTCATCGGCTTGGCTGCTGGGTGGTGGGCCTACGCGCAGCGGCGGAGGTCCTGTGCTGGGGACCGGTCCTGCACAATGCCGCTGCCCTCGCGCGCGACACCTATCCTGCTCGCGATTGGAACGGTTCTGACGCTTATCGCGTTCGCCTGGGACCTCCTAGAAGCGCCGCTGATGAACGCGCTTTCCTGATGCAGCTCACCTCAACCCTGACCTGTCCCAAATGCGGCGGGGTGGCCACCGAAAGGATGCCCACCAACGCCTGCCAATTCTTCTATGATTGCCGGCATTGCGCGGTGGTGCTGCGGCCCCTGGCTGGCGACTGCTGCGTGTTCTGCTCATTTGGCGATGTCCCATGCCCTCCGATCCAGGAAGCGAAAGCAAACGGGACTGTGGCGGGCTGCTGCGGGTGAGGCGATAGCTTCACGTTTCTTCGTGAACTGGGGTCCTGCTCGCCAAGGTCGCGCAAGCGAAATTGCCTACTTCGGTCTTATTCGACCGGTTCCTGACCTGCCTCAACTGCTCATTTTCGAGAGGGCATTTGAACAGGATAGCATTTCGGGCGCTTCAAAAACCCTTGCTCCTCCAGTTGCTAGAGCATGTAACCGCAATTTGCTCTCCTGCGGACGGGGGGCTGGAGGTGGCTTTTTGACGGCCCGTGTTGAAGCAATCGGTATGTCTCGACGCTCATTAGTGGCGCGGTTGGTGGCCTGTGGAACCGGCTTGGTGCTCGGTTCTCCAACGCTCGCGCGACAGACTTCCCGGTCTGCGGCCTCGTGGAACTTCGGCGCGGCTCACCTCGAATGGGAGCCGCTGGAAGTCGGCACGGGTGATACCCTCCTTGTTTCGGCACAAGTGCGCGGAGTGCCGGCGCGGGCGGTGCTCGACAGTGGCAGCGGCGCGTCGATCATGAGCACGGCGCTCGCGGCGAAGCTCGGCTTGAACAATGGTGAGCGGCGCATGATTAGCGGGCTGAGCGCCAAGGCCCCGGTGCTGCTGGTCCGCGACATCGACGTACAGCTCGCCCGCGAAACCCGTCGCTTACCCTTTGCCGTTGTTGGTGATCTGAGTTCAGTGTCGGCGGCCTTCGGACGACCGATCGACGTTCTCCTCGGTGCCGATATGTTCACGGGCAGCTGCATCGCGCTCGATTTCGCGAACAGGCGTATGGCGGTCGTCAAGTCAGGCACGTTTCTCGCCGGCCCCGACTGGCGCGCTGTCGCGCTCGGACGCGGTGCCAAGCAGGAGCTGTTCATCCGGGCCTCCGTCGAGGGCCTGTCTCCCGTGCCCTTGATGATCGATCTTGGCAGCTCGGCCGCGCTGATGCTCTCGTCGGCCTATGCCCGCGATCAAGGGCTGTTGAACGGGAAGCTCGTCTCGACCGCGGCGATCGGCGGCGTCGATGGTGTGCGTATCAACGATGCTTTCACGATCCAGAACATCAACATCGAAGGGCTTGGCGTCTCGAACGTCCCCACACTCGGGATGAGAGCTTGGCTCTCCACCAGCACGGTTGGCAATGTCGGCCTACCGCTGATCGCTCAATTCGACGTGGTGTTCGACGTGACCGCCGGATTCGTGTGGCTCCGGCCACTCGGTCCTCGTCGTCGCCTGCCGATGCTGAAGGACCGTAGCGGCCTTGGCCTCGCAGCCTCACCAACGGCGCTCACCGTTGTTCATGTGGCGGCGAACAGTCCCGCGGAAAAGGCTGGCTGGGCGGTCGGCGACCGGATCGTGGCGGTGAACGGCCATTCGATCGATGCGAACTATACGCGTGGGGAGCTCTGGCAAGTGCGCTCCCGGCCTGCTGGCACCCTCGTAAAGCTGACGATGGCCTCGGGTGATGTGCGCGAGCTCAGGCTGGCCGATTATTATTGATCGGCTTGAGGGTGGCCTTTGCCGATCGCCTTCATGATCCGACAATCGGCCATGCGCGCCTTGGTGCAGCTCTGGCTGAGCATTGCCAACTCATCCCGCAACACCGCGAGTTGCGCCAGTCTCTCCTCCACATCCTTGAGGTGCTGAGCAGCGATAGCTGAGGCGGCACCACAATCCTGGTCCGGGTTCTGCGCCAGCCCCATCAACGAACGGATCTCGTCGACGGAGAAGCCAAGCCGGCGACCGTTGCGGATGAAGTGCAAACGCTCAATGTCACTGGCATCGTAGGTTCTGCGACCCGACGCCGTGCGAGGGGCGGATCGGAGCAACCCGATCGACTCATAAAAGCGGATCGTCGTCACCTTCGTCGAGGTCTCGCTGGCGAGCTGCCCAATCATCACCGGCTTCATCATGCCATCCTTGCTTATGCGAACGTGTCGCACATTTCGCTTGCTTCTACAGCGACTGGAGGTGGTAAGGAAGGCCGCATGAATGCTTCTACCGAAAGCTGCGGGTGCCACGGGGAGCCCGCGCGCGCGCAAACCGATCCGGCCTATCGCCGTGCGCTGCTGACCGTCGTGGTGCTCAACCTCGGCTTCGGAGTCGCCGAGCTGTTCGGCGGGTTCATCGCCGATAGCCAAGCGCTGAAAGCGGATTCCCTCGATTTTCTCGGGGACGGGTCGATCAGCCTTATCGGTCTTCTCGCGCTTGCCTGGTCCGCACGGGCGAGGGCAAAGGTCGCGCTGACGCAGGGGTTGTTTCTCGGTGCGCTTGGCGTGGGCGTAATCGGTTTCGCGATTTGGCGCGCCCTGAACGCAACCGCGCCGGATGCCGAACTGATGGGCACAATCGGCGTTGTCGCGCTCGCGATCAATGTCGTGTCCGCCTTGGTGCTTGCGCGTTTCCGGGAAGGGGACGCCAATGTTCGCGCGATCTGGCTGTTCAGCCGCAACGACGCGCTCGCCAATGTCGCGGTGATCGCCGCGGCCGGTCTGGTGGCGTGGACAGGAAGCGCCTGGCCGGACCTCGCCGTCGCCGGCCTCATCGCCCTCCTGTTCCTCCACTCCGCTTATGAAATCGTCACTGGCGCTCGGCGCGAACTGGGAGAGCGGTAGTGCGTCTGCTCACCTTGATCCGGGCAATGCTCTCGCTGCGGCTGCTCGCCGCGCTCGCTGCGCTGCTGATCCCTGCTGCGGCATTCGCCGAACCCGGCGACGTGCAAACCGCATGGCGGCTGCTCGACTATATGGCCGTCGATTATGGAGGCGCGGTCGCGAACGGTCGGATCAAGAGCGCGTCGGAATACGCCGAAATGAATGAGTTTGCCGCGTCGGTCTCGACACGGCTTCAAGGCCTGCCGGCGAAGCCGGAGCGCCAAGCCCTCATTCAGCGGGCCGCCAACCTCCAAGCGGTAATCGCGGAAAAGGGATCGACTGAACAGGTGGCAACACTGGCGCACGGGCTCGCGGCCGATCTGCTGCGCGCCTACCCGGTGCCGCTCGCGCCCGATAAGGCTCCGAACCTCGTCTCCAGCGATGCACTGTTCCGACAATCCTGCGCGTCCTGCCACGGGATGACGGGCAACGGCCGTGGCCCTGACGCCGCCAAGCTCGCTACGCCCCCGATTGCTTTCACCGATGCCGAGCGCGCGCGCCAGCGCAGCGTGTTCGCGCTCTATCAGGTGGTGACGCAAGGCATCGACGGGACCGCGATGCAGAGCTTCGCCGATCTGCCCAACGATCAGCGCTGGGCGTTAGCATTCCGAGCCGGGAGCTTCGCCTTCACGGATGCGCAGGCGCGCGACGGCGAGCGGCTTTGGAAATCCGACCCGACCCTTCGCCGGCGCATTCCGGACCTGAAAACCCTGGTCGCGCTCACCCCGGCCGCGCTCGGCGCGGCGATCGGCGACGCCAAGGCTGACGCCGTGCTCGCGTTCCTGCGTCGTCATCCCGAACAGGTGATACAACAGGCTCCCGGCTCGCTCGCGGTCGCCCGCGCCAAACTCGCCGAAAGCGTGGCGGCTGCGCGGCGCGGCGATGCGCGCATGGCGAAAGAGCTGGCGCTGTCGGCCTATCTCGATGGGTTCGAGCCGATCGAGCCAACACTCACCGCGCGCGACGCGACGCTGATGGGTCGAATCGAGGGCGCGATGGGGGAGTTCCGCGCCTCGATCGACCGGGGCGCGTCGCCCGATGATCTCGCGGAGAAGGTCGCAGTACTGGGCGGCCTTTTCGACGATGCGGAAGCGGCGCTCGCGCCTGATGCCGCCACCGAAGCGTCCACGTTCCTGGGCGCGTTCACGATCCTGCTGCGTGAAGGGCTCGAAGCCCTGCTCATCGTTGTCGCCATGATCGCGTTCCTGCGTAAAGCCGAGCGCGGCGAGGCGCTGCGGTACGTGCATGGCGGCTGGGTCAGCGCGATCATCGCGGGCGGGATCACCTGGGCGGTCGCCACCTATGCGATCGGGATCAGCGGTGCGAGCCGGGAGCTGACGGAAGGGTTTGGCTCGCTGTTCGCCGCGGTCGTGCTGCTCTCGGTCGGGATTTGGATGCACGGCAAGGCGCAGGCCGATCAGTGGCAGCGCTATATTCGCGAGAAGATGTCGCGGGCGCTCTCGGGCGGGTCGGGCTGGTTCCTGTTCGGGCTGGCGTTCGTCGTAGTTTATCGCGAGGTCTTCGAGACGATCCTGTTCTATGCCGCGCTTTCGGCGCAAGGTGACAACGGGATGCTTCTCGCGGGGGCCGGGTCGGCGATTGGACTGCTCAGCCTGATCGCTTGGGCCATGCTTCGCTACAGTCGCAAGCTGCCGATCGCGCAGTTCTTCCGCTATAGCTCCTGGCTCATGGCGGTCCTGACCGTCGTGCTGGCGGGTAAAGGCGTCGCCGCGCTCCAGGAAGCCGGCCTTATCAACATCGCACCGCTCGCGGACGTGCCACGGCTGTCGATGCTCGGCGTGTTTCCCACTTGGCAATCGGTGCTGGCGCAACTCCTGATGGCGGTCGCCATTGCGGTCGGGTTCGCCTGGAACGGGCGCGACCGATCCCGCTCGGGTTCCGGCTCAGTGACCCTTGGTTCGAATTAGTGCAATGACATGAAAACCCTTCCGTGATAGAGGCAAGCTAGTGCGAGCCTTTTTGCCTTTCCTGACATGCCTGATGCTGGTCCTGACCAGCTTCTCCGGCATGGCCCATGCCGCCGATCTGGCGGGGGGAAGCATCGCGGGCGTTGAGTTCACGGTCCATACCGCCGGTGACATCGATCAGGTGCCATCGGACTCGGACAAGAATGTCCCGCATCATCACAATTATTGTCACGGACACGACGTCGGCGCGCCTGCGCGCACGACGATGGAATATACCCCCGTCCTCACAGTGCCCAAGCCGACAATCTCCGCCTCTGCGTCGCTCGACGGCCGCACCGGCATGGTCCATTTGAGGCCCCCCCAAGCCTGACGTCCGATTTGGGCGTGCGTTGGCGCGCCCCTGTCGATCATCGTCAGGAGTCCTATTTTCATGAATCGTATCCTCGCGGCCATGCTGGCCGCAGCGTCTTGCGCCACGATGGCGCAGGCGCAGGTCGGACCGTCCGCGCCTGTTGCGCAGGATGCGCCGGTCTACACGCTTGACCAAGCGGTCAGTGCAGCGGGCGGTTCGGCCCCTGCTGCGGAAGCGGCGACAGCTGGAATCGACGCGGCCCGTGCAGGTCGCACAGTCGCCGGCTTGCGGCCCAATCCGGTGGTTCAAGGCCAAGTCGAGAATGTCATCGGCTCCGGGCCGTATCGGGGGGTCCGCAGCGCGGAAACCACGGTCGGCTTTGCGATCCCGATCGAGCTAGGCGGCAAGCGCGGCGCCCGCGTCGCGGTCGCCAATGCGCAATTGTCCCGGGCCGAGATCCAGGCCGCGATCATCGCGGCGGATGTCCGGCTTCAGGTAACGCAGCTCTATGTCGAAGCGGTCGCGGCCGATCGCCGGGTAATGACAGCCCGCGATCAGGCCCGGATCGCCAGCGATGCGCTGCGGGCCGCGAGCGTTCGCGTGCAGGCAGGGCGGGCATCGCCACTCGAGCAACAGCGCGCGGATGTCGCGCGTATCAATGCCGACGCCAATGTGGAGCGGCAGCTTCGCTTGGCCGAGGCGGCCCGCGCCAATCTGGCGCGTCGGATCGGACGGCCGATCGACGGCCTGCTCGATGACACGCTGCTCGATCGCCTTCCCGATGTGAACGTCTATGGGCCGTTGGCACCGGTCAACACGACCGGCACACTCGCGCTGGCGGCAGCCAACGCGGATTTCTCCATTGCCGAAGCCGGCGTGCGGCTCGCGCGCGCCAATCGCGTGCCTGACCTGAACGTCGGGCCGTCGATCCGCCGCCTGGAAGCGACCAACGACATGGCGGCGGTGTTCAGCGTGTCGATCCCGATCCCGGTGTTCAACAATGGTCGCGCCGCGATTGCGCAGGCGACCGCGCAGCGGACCCAGGCGGATGCGCAGCGCCGCGTGACCGCGCTCGACATCGAACAGGCGATCACGGACGCGCAGGCGCAGGCGGCCAATGCCGCAACGACGGCTCGTGCGGCGTCGGGGCCGGCGCTGGCGGCTGCACAGGAGGCCGCCCGCATCGCGCGGATCGGCTATCGCGAGGGCAAGTTCGGCCAGCTCGAATTGCTCGATGCTGAACGCACGCTCGCCGAAACGCGGGTCGCCGCGATCGACGCGCTTGCCAATTACCAGAATGCCCGCGCGCAAGTGGAGCGACTGACCGCTCGTGCGCCCAATGGGGGGAATCAGTGATGAAGAGCTTTTATCTCGCGGGCGCGGCGTCGCTCGCCCTGCTCTTGGCTGCCTGCGGCGGCAAGGATGGCGGAAACGAGGCAACTGCCGAAGGCGCAGCTGCCAATGAGACGGCAGCGGGCACGGAAAAGGGCGGTGCTGAAGGCGGTCATGCCGGTGAAGGCGTCGTCACATTGGGTGCCGACCAGATCGCCACAGCGGGCGTCCAGGTCGGACGGCCGATCATCGGCGGGGCCGGGACGATCGAGCTGCCCGCGATCATCGAGGGCGACCCACAGGGAACGCAGGTCGTCTCGGCCGCAATTGCGGGACGCGTGGTCGCGCTCACCCGTAACCTCGGCCAATCGGTCGGACGCGGCCAGACCATTGCGGTCATCGAAAGCCGCGAGGCGGCGCAGATCAAGGGCGAGGTCGAGGCGGCGCGGGCGCGGCTTCAGCTCGCTAATTCGAACCTCGCGCGCGAACAGCGGCTGTTCGCGCAGAGAGTCTCCCCTGAACAGGATCTGATCGCCGCCCGCACAGCGGCGACGGAGGCGCGGATCGCCCTGACGCAGGCGCAGAGCATGGTTTCGGCGGCGGGTGTCGGCGGCGGCGGGCTCAACCGGCTCGGCATTGCCGCGCCGATCTCGGGCCAGATCATTGCGCGCCCCGTGACGCTGGGACAAACGGTCGCGGCGGATGCCGAACTCTATCGCATCGCCAACCTGAGCCAGGTGTCGATCGCGCTTAATCTCAAGCCCGAGGATGCGGGCCGGGTGCGTCCCGGCAATACGGTGCTGGTGAAGGCGGCAGGCCGTCAGGCGACCGCCCGCGTGACCTTCGTGTCGCCGGCGCTTGATCCGCAGACGCGGCTCGTGCCTGCGCTCGCCACCCTCGACAATCGCGGTGGCGAATGGCGGGTCGGCGAGCCTGTGACGGCAGCCGTGCAGCTCACGGGCAGCGGCGGGAGCGGGGCGGTCCGCGTGCCGACGACGGCGGTCCAGAGTTTCGAGGGCAAGTCGGTCGTGTTCGTGCGCACGCCCACCGGCTTCAAGGCGACCCCGGTCCAGCTCGGCGATGCGTCGGGCGACACGGTGATCGTCCGGTCGGGCCTGACCGGCAACGAACAGATCGCCACCACCGGAAGTTTCACGCTCAAGGCCGAGATCGGCAAGGGCGAAGCGAGCCACGAGGATTAAGCCATGATCGCCCGTATCGTAACCTGGGCGGTCGAGAAGCGCTGGCTAGTCCTGCTCCTCACCGTCATCGTCGCCGCCATCGGCGCCTTTTCCCTCTACCGGCTACCGATCGACGCGGTGCCGGACATCACCAACAATCAGGTCCAGATCAACGTCCGCGCGCCTGCCCTCTCGCCCGAGCTGGTCGAGAAGCAGGTGTCGTTTCCAATCGAAACCGCGCTCGCCGGCACCCCCGGCCTGGAATATACGCGCTCGTTGAGCCGCAACGGCTTCGCGCAGATCACGGCGGTCTTTTCGGACGCGACGGACATCTATTTCGCCCGCCAGCAGGTGGGCGAGCGTCTGCGGGGCGTGCAAGAGAATCTGCCCGACGGCGTGAACCCTGAAATGGGTCCGATCGCGACAGGCCTGGGCGAGGTGTACATGTACACCGTTCGTCTCGATCATCGCGAGGACGACAAGCACAAGCCCGGTGAACCGGGCCAACAGCCCGATGGCAGCTACATCACGCCAGAGGGCGAGCGACTGACGACCGAAGAGGACAAGGCGACCTACCTGCGCACCGCGCAGGACTGGATCGTGACGCCGCTTCTGAAGACCACACCGGGCCTCGCCGGTGTCGACTCGATTGGCGGTTACGCCAAGCAGTTCCTCGTCGTGCCCGACGTGCAGAAGCTGGCCTCGCTCGGCATCACGCTGACGGACCTGGGAAATGCGCTGGAGCGCAATAACACCAGCGTCGGCGGTGGCTTCGTCAATCGCAATGGCGAAGGTCTGGCTGTTCGCTCGGATGCGCTCGTTCGCAATGCCAGCGAGTTGGCCAGGACCGTGATCGCGACACGTAACGGCGTGCCGATCACGGTAGAACAAGTTGCGACTGTGAAGACGGGTCAGGCGATCCGCATGGGTTCGGCATCGGAGAACGGTACCGAAGTCGTCGTCGGCACGGCGATCATGCGGATCGGCGAGAACAGCCGCATCGTGTCGACCGCGGTCGCTGAGAAACTGAAGACGATCAACGCTTCGCTGCCTCCTGACGTCGTAATTCAGCCGGTGCTGAACCGCACCGAGCTGGTCAATTCGACGATCAAGACGGTCGCGAAAAACCTGTCCGAAGGCGCGGTGCTGGTCATCGTCGTGCTCTTCCTGCTGCTCGGCAACTTCCGTGCGGCCCTGATCGCGGCGTTGGTCATCCCGATCACCATGATGCTGACAGGCTTTGGTATGCTGCGCGCTGGGGTCTCGGCCAATCTGATGAGCCTTGGGGCTTTGGACTTCGGTCTGATCGTCGACGGCGCCGTCATCATCGTTGAAAACGCGCTGCGAAGGCTTGCCGAGCAACAGCATCATGAAGGCCGATTGCTGAGCGTCAAGGAAAGGCTCGCGACCGTGGCAGCCGCCGCGCGCGAGATGATCCGGCCCTCGGTCTACGGACAGGCGATCATCATCCTCGTCTACGTGCCGCTACTCACGCTGACCGGCGTGGAGGGCAAGACGTTCGTGCCGATGGCGCTCACCGTCATCATCGCGCTCGGCTTCGCCTTCATCCTGTCGCTCACCTTCGTCCCCGCCATGATCGCGATCTGGCTGTCCAAAAAGGTGGAGGAGAAGGACGGCCGCATCATCACATGGCTGAAGAAGCGCTACGAACCCGGTCTCGACCGGGCGATGAAGCGCCCGACCCTGACGATCGGGGCGGGTGTCGGCAGCCTTGTGGTGGCGGCGCTTGCCTTCACCACGCTCGGCTCGGTGTTCCTGCCGCAGCTCGATGAAGGCGATCTGCTCATCCAGTCGCTCCGCATCCCGGCAACGTCGGTCCAGCAGAGTCAGGCGATGCAGGTGCCGATCGAGAGGATGATGTCGAAGCAACCGGAGGTGGCGTTCGTCTATTCAAAGACGGGCACCGCCGAGCTGGCGGCCGACCCGATGCCGCCGAACGCGACCGACATGTTCGTCATCCTGAAGCCGCGGAAGGACTGGCCGAACCCCGACCTTCCCAAGGAGGAGCTGGTAAGTCGGATCGAGGGTAATCTCGCGAAGTTCCCGGGCAATGCCTATGAGATCACCCAGCCCATCCAGATGCGCTTCAACGAGCTGATCGCCGGCGTTCGCGGCGATATCGCGGTGAAGGTATTCGGCGACGACTTCACACAAATGAACCGGACGGCCGAGCAGGTTGCTGCGGTGCTGCGCAAGACGCAGGGCGCAGCGGACGTGAAGGTCGAGCAAACGACGGGCCTGCCCATGCTCGACATTCGCGTCAATCGCGACGCAATGGCGCGTCTGGGCGTCACTGCCCAAGATGTGCAGGACATCGTCACCGCGACAATCGGCGGGCGCACCTCGGGCCAGATCTTCGAGGGCGATCGGCGCTTTCCGGTCGTGATACGGCTCTCTGAAGCGCAACGGGCGGACATCGGCCTTCTCGAACAGGTGCAGGTGCCGTTGGCGGGGGGTGGCTATGTGCCGCTTTCGAGCGTCGCCGACATCAAGGTGGTCGATGGTCCCAACCAGATCAGCCGCGAGAACGGGAAGCGTCGCGTGGTGGTGCAAGCCAATGTGCGCGGTCGCGACGTCGGCAGTGTCGTTGCGGACGCGCAGGCGGCGATCGGTAGCCAGGTTCGGCTGCCCGCTGGTGCCTATCTCGAATGGGGCGGCCAGTTCGAGAACCTGCAATCGGCAAGCGAACGTCTGAAGCTGGTCATTCCGGCCTGCTTCATCCTGATCCTGTTGCTCCTCTACGGGGCATTGGGATCGGTCCGCGATGCCGCGATCGTCTTCACCGGCGTGCCCTTCGCGCTGGTGGGCGGCGTTCTGCTGCTGTTCCTGCGGGGCATGGACTTCTCGATCTCGGCGGCGGTTGGCTTCATCGCCTTGTCGGGCATCGCGGTCCTCAACGGCCTCGTGATGGTCAGCTCGATCCAGGACCTGATCCGGTCGGGGCTATCGCGCGAAGAGGCGGCCCATGTCGGCGCAATGCAGCGTCTGCGGCCCGTCGTCATGACCGCGCTCGTCGCCAGCCTCGGCTTCGTGCCGATGGCGCTTGGCGAAGGCGCGGGCGCGGAGGTGCAGAAGCCATTGGCGACCGTCGTCATCGGCGGCCTGATCTCGGCAACGCTGCTGACGCTGTTCGTGCTGCCGACGCTCTACGCCCGGTTCGGGCAGAAAGTGATCGAGAAGCCCGAGCACTACAATGAGGAGCATGAAGGGGACGACCACGGTCAGACCTTCGTGAACGACTTGGCCTGAAGGGTGAGCGGGGCGATCCGCGATCGCCCCGCTCATCTCTGGGAGATGGGGATATGCCTCGCACCATAACCAGCTCAATGCTTCACGGCGGGCCACTGCGGATCTGGTCGGCGATCACCGATCCGGATCATCGTCGGGCTTGGAGTCCGCTCGTATTCCTCGACAACCCGTGCCAGCTTGGCGAGACGGAATGTACCTTCGCGATCCAGGGCATCACCCGACCAATTCGGACGCCAGCACGGATTGATCGATTCGATAAGCCGCACGCCTTCGCTTGGTCCTGCGGCATCCCTTATCTGTTCACGCTCGAAGAGCGGTACGAGCTGGCAGGGGACGACGGTGGCACCAGGCTAACACATAGCTGCACGCTGCGCGGGGCGCTGTCTTTGCCGTTCGCGGCGATGATGTTGCGTCGCCTGCGGTCCCTGATGATCGAGGCTGACGATCGCCTCGCAACCTATCTGCGCTGGCGGGTGGGTCAGCCTGCCCGTGGGATCAATCGTCAGCGCGTCCCCTCCCGGTACAGGAGGAAGGCGCGATGACGCCGTTGAAGCGGGTTCTGCCCGCCCTCATCCTCGTTATCGGGCTGGCGGCTTGCACGGAAAGCAAGCCGCCAGCCCCGCCAACGGAGCAGCAAATCCATTCGTCCGACAGCGCCGTGGCGACCGGGGAAATGGGGCGCCATCCCTATCGCTGTTCCGACGGGGAACCGCTGTTCGTCGACTACAAGGACAACGGCCTGCAGATCGATTTGCGGCGCTCCAGCAGCGCCGTGCCCATGACGCTGACCGCGCCAGCGCAGGGCCTCCAATATGTCGGCGAGACAGCCACCGCGACCTTCAAGGGGTCGCAGCTCACCATCGTGGAAGGCGAAGGCCGCACGCGGACCTGCGAACGGGAGGGCACCCGATGAACCGTCCTGTCTTCCGACACGTCGCACTGCAACGGGAGAGAAACGATGTCTGACACGTCGATCTCGAATGTGATGGCCATTCGCGCCGAAGTGATCGCGCGAAGCCGCGCCTTGCGCGAGGCGCAGCCGACGGCACCGCCCGGCGTGACGCCGACCGCTCCAGCCTCAACCTTTGCCGACACCCTCAATGCCGTGGTGGCGAAGGTCAACGAGACCCAGGAGCAGGAGGATGTCGTCACCGAAGCATATGAACGGGGCGAAACCACCGACATTGCGACCGTCGCGCTCATCCAGAGCCGTGCATCCATTACGTTCGAGGCGACGCTGCAAGTCCGGAACAAGCTGCTGTCTGCATATCGAGACATCATGAACATGCCGATCGGATGACGATCGCGGAGATAACTAAGGCGGTATTGGTATGATTGTCGGCACAAGGCCACGATTTACGCAGATTATTGTCGAGGTTTGGAAGCCCCTCACGATCCTGTTCGTGTGGGACGTGGCGGTGACGGCATTCCACATGATGACCCCGATCAAGGAACCGCCTTTGCCGACGGCGCTGTTCGGCACTGCCATCGCGCTCTTCATGGGGTTTCGGACCAACGCCGCTTATGCACGCTGGTGGGAAGCGCGAACTCTTTGGGGCGCGCTCATCAATTCCTCGCGCAGTCTGGCCCGGATCACGCGCAGCCTGACCAAGGGGGAACCCGAGGGCAGTGAGATACGGCACCACATCATCCTGAGGCAGATCGCCTTTGCGCACTCGATGCGCTGCCAGCTTCGCCGACAGTCGCCCTATGAAGAAATTGCCCGGGTCGCCGGAACGGAGGTCGCCGATATGGCGGTCACTCGCCTGAACCCTGCCAATGCGCTCTTGGAGGACATATCGGGCATTTACGCTGACGCGCTCGCGGAAGGTCGGATCACCGAGATCCAGCAGGCAACTGTGGAGCGCGTCCTGATCGACATCGCCAATGCGCAGGGCGGCATGGAGCGGATCAAGAACACGCCGCTGCCCAATGGCTTTCGGTTCTTCCCGAACCTCTTCACGCGTGTGTTCTGCGTGCTGCTCCCGATCGCGCTGGTCGAATCCCTGGGCCTTGCCACGCCGATCGGATCGACGCTGATCGGACTCGTCTTCCTCGCGGTGCTGAGCATCGGCGAGGATCTGACCGATCCGTTCGCCAATAGCGTCCACGATGTCCCGCTCACGGCCATGTGCCGCACGATCGAGATCGACCTTCTCCAAACCGCGGGACTTCCGGCCCCCGAGCCGCTGACACCTGATCACGGGGTGCTGTGGTGATGGGCATGCGCGCCTTGCTGCATCTGCCCGGGCTCACGATCGCGCGCGTTGGCGCCGTTCTCGTCACCGGCGTGATTGTAGGGGCGTGCAACCCGGCTCCGAGCGAACCTGTCGAACCGGCTCATGACAAGCGTGTGACGCCAAGGCTGATCGCGCAGCGCATCATGTATTGCGACGACGGCACCCGCGCCGATGTCGACTTCATCGACGACGGCCTGAAGATGGCCGTCACCTGGCTGCCGAAGGGCAGGACCGAGATCCTGCGCGCCCAGCGAACCGGTGATGAATTTCGCGGCAACCAGTCACGGGCGGTCGTGGCGGGCGGGGCGATCGCCTTCATGCGGCGCGGGAAAATCCACGTCTGTCACCGAACCCCGGAGGGATCATAGGATATGCAGGCACTGCTTTACACGCTTGCGCCTGTGCTGGCGGTCGTAATCGGCGCGATCATCGCGAGCCGCACAAAGTTAAATCCTGGCCTCGTGGCGGGGCTACAGCATCTTGCTGCCGGCGTCGTGTTCGCGGCGGCAGCGACTGAAATCCTGCCGCAGGTCAAGCATGAGGCTTCGCCCAGCGCGACGTTGATCGGCGGGGCGGCGGGCGTCGTAACGATGCTGGGTCTCAAGGCTTTCGAGGCCCGCTTCAAGGGGCCGATGGCGCTGCTCGCCGCGATCGGCATCGACATCCTGGTCGATGGCCTGGTGCTCGGCCTTGCGTTCGTCGCGGGCGAGAAGGCGGGATTTCTGCTGACGATCGCGCTGACACTCGAAGTGCTCTTCCTGGGTCTGACACTGACCAACGAGCTGGCGGAAACCTATCGCTCGCGCCTGCGCATCATCGTGATCGTCTCGGCCTTGGCGCTGCTGCTGCCGATCGGCGCGCTCGCTGCCGTTCCTGTCGCCACGCTCTCGCCGGTAATGGTCGCTGGCTTCCTGAGCTTTGGGCTGATGGCGCTGCTCTACCTCGTCACGGAAGAGCTGCTGGTTGAGGCGCACGAGAAGCCTGACACCCCGCTCATCAGCTCGATGTTCTTCGTAGGGTTCCTCGCCCTCCTGACGCTCGAGGAGATCATGGGATGAATGCGAGCAACGACAACGCGGGCACGCAGGAGCGTCGCACGCTCTGGATCGTGCTGCTGCTGAACGCAGCAATCGCAGCGGGCTTTTTCGTATCCGGCGCGTTCGCCGATTCAAGTGCGCTCATCGCCAACGGCGTCGACAATCTGTCCGACACCGCCGTTTACGCTCTCAGCCTCGTCGCGCTGACCCACGGTAAGACGTGGAAGACGCGCGCCGCGATCGCATCGGGGGTAATGCTGCTGATCTTTGCGGGCGGCATCCTGATCGATGTCGGGCGACGCTATGTGCAGGGGAGCGAGCCGATCGGACCGACCATGATGGTCATGTCGGCGATCGCCGGCGTCGTAAACTACCTCTGCCTGCGGCTGCTCCAGCGGCTCAAGGATCCGGACGTTAACCTACGGGCCGCCACCACCTTCAGCTTCAATGACTTCATTTCCAATGGCGGCATCCTGATCGCGGGCGTGCTGGTGCTGTGGCTGGGCACCAACTGGCCGGACCTTCTGGTCGGCTTCGCTACCGCCATCATCGCCATCAAGGGCGGTGTCGAAATCCTGCGCGACGCGCGCGCCGAAACCAAGAAAAGCGAAAGGAGGTCGTCATGAACGACAAGCTCGAACTCGATATTCCAGTATTGTTGCCGGACCTTCCTGACGCGGCCGACGCTTGCCTGGACCGTCTCGTATCAACCCTGTCAAAGCGCGAAGGCGTCGAGCGGGCGCATGTGATCTGCCTCGACGGCGACACGCCGGCGGCCCTGTGCATCCATTTCGACGCTGCCAAGCTGCCGCTGCCGCGCTTGCGCGAGATGGTGCGCGCCGCGGGCGCCGAAATCACCGAACGCTACGGCCATGCGATCTGGCAGGTGACGGGGATCAGCCACGAGCGTCGGGCGCGCACCGTCAGTGACGCGCTATGCGCGCTGCCGGGCGTGGTGCAGGCGAGTGCCAGTACCAGTGGGTCTGTCCGGGTTGAATATGACCGCCGCGAGACCACCGAAGAGGAGGTGCGTTCGGCGCTTCGCAAGTTGAAGGTCCGGGTGGGCAAGCGGGTCGCCGCCGACGACCATGCCGGCCATGACCATGGTCCCGGTGGGCACGGGGCGGGCGAGGAGAAACACGGTCCTGGCGACGGTCACGACCATAGCCATGCCGATTTTCTTGGTCCCAACACCGAGTTGATCTTTGCGCTCGCTTGCGGCGCGCTGCTGGGAATTGGCTACGCGATCGAGAAGCTGGCCACCGGTGCACCGGACTGGCTGCCGACCGCCTGCTACATCGCAGCCTATTTCTTCGGCGGGTTCTTCACGCTGCGCGAGGCAATCGACAATCTTCGGCTGAAGAAGTTCGAGATCGACACGCTGATGTTGGTTGCTGCCGCCGGCGCCGCTGCGCTGGGCGCATGGGCCGAAGGCGCGCTGCTGCTGTTCCTGTTCAGCCTTGGCCATGCGCTTGAGCATTACGCGATGGGACGCGCCAAGAAGGCGATCGAGGCGCTGGCGAAGCTCGCGCCCGAAACCGCGACCGTGCGACGTGACGGGCAGACCAGCGAAATCCCGGTCGAGGAGATGGTTGTCGGGGATATTGCTATCGTCCGACCAAACGAACGCCTTCCCGCCGATGGTTTCGTCATCACGGGCACGAGCGCGATCAACCAAGCCCCGGTGACCGGCGAGAGCATCCCGGTCGACAAGGTGCCGGTCGCGGACGCGGCAGCCGCCCGCGCCAAGCCCGATGCGGTCGAGGCGGAGAGCCGCGTCTTTGCCGGCACGATCAATGGCGGCGGCGCGATCGAGATCGAGGTGACGCGCCGATCCAACGAGTCCGCGCTCGCCAAGGTGGTGAAGATGGTGAGCGAGGCGGAGACGCAGAAGTCGCCGACGCAGCGCTTCACCGATCGGTTCGAGCGCATCTTCGTGCCCGCCGTCCTGATCCTGTCGGTGCTGCTGCTGTTCGCCTGGGTGGTCATCGACGAGCCGTTCCGCGACAGCTTCTATCGCGCGATGGCGGTACTGGTCGCAGCGAGCCCTTGCGCGCTCGCGATCGCGACGCCGAGCGCGGTCCTGTCCGGCGTCGCGCGCGCGGCACGTGGCGGTGTGCTGGTGAAGGGCGGTGCGCCGCTCGAAAACCTCGGCTCGTTGAAGGCGATCGCCTTCGACAAGACCGGCACGCTGACCGAAGGGCGCCCGCGCATCACCGATGTCGTGCCCGTCGACGGCACCGACGAAGGCGAGCTGCTGTCGCTGGCCGTCGCTGTCGAGGCGCTGAGCGATCACCCGCTGGCCCAAGCGATCGTCAACGACGGCCGCGAACGCCTGAATGGGCGCCCGTTGCCCACCGCTGGCGACCTCAAGAGCCTGACCGGTCGTGGCGTCACCGCGAGCGTGGATGGCGAGACGGTGTGGATCGGCAAGGCCGAGATGTTTGGGGGCGAGGGCATACCGGCGCTGGGGCAGGGGGCGCAGGACGCGATCGCGAAGCTGCGCGAGAACGGCCGCACGACGATGGTCGTCCGCAAGGGAGACCGCGACCTAGGCGCGATCGGCCTGATGGACACGCCCCGCGAAGCGGCCAAGACCGCGCTGCGCCGGCTGCACGAGATGGGTGTGTCGCGGATGATAATGATCTCCGGCGATCACCAGAAGGTCGCCGAAGCGATCGCCAACGATGTCGGAATCGATGAGGCGTGGGGCGACCTCATGCCCGAAGACAAGGTGGCCGCAATCAAGAAGCTTGCCGGCGAGGACAAGGTCGCGATGGTCGGCGACGGCGTGAACGACGCGCCCGCGATGGCGAGCGCCACGGTCGGCATCGCAATGGGCGCGGCGGGGTCGGACGTAGCGCTCGAGACGGCCGACGTAGCGCTGATGGCCGACGACCTGGCGCACTTGCCGTTCGCGGTCGGCCTGAGCCGTCATACGCGCGGCATCATCCGTCAGAACGTGTTCGTCAGCCTGGGCGTCGTCGCCTTCCTCGTGCCTGCCACCATCCTCGGCCTCGGCATCGGGCCAGCGGTGGCGGTCCATGAGGGATCGACACTGCTCGTCGTCATCAACGCGCTCCGGCTGCTCGCCTACCGCGACCCGGCGGGGAACGCGGCATGAAGTGGCTGGTCGCTTTCGACCTCGACGGCACGCTCGCGGAGAGCAAACGCCCGTTATCGGAGGATATGGCCGCGATCATCGCCCGGTTGCTCGCCGTTACCGATGTGGCGGTGATCTCGGGCGGGGACTGGCCACAATTCGAAAAGCAGGTCGCGTCGCGCTTGCCTGCGGACGCAGCGCTCGACCGCCTCTGGTTGATGCCGACCACCGGCACCAAGCTCTATCGCTTCATCGATGGGGCTTGGTGCGTGGTCTATGCCGAGCTGTTCGACGATGCGGAGAAGGCGAAGATCCGCGCGGCCTTCGACCGGGCGCTGGCCGATGCCGGCCTCGCCGATGAACGCATATGGGGCGAGCGGATCGAGGATCGCGGCAGCCAGATTACCTTTTCGGGGCTGGGGCAGGCGGCGCCGCTGAAGGAAAAGGAGGGATGGGACCGGGATCGGAAAAAACGCACTGCATTGCAGGCGACCTTGCGCGCAGTGCTGCCGGGCCTCTCGATCAATCTTGGCGGTACGACATCGATCGACGTGACGAGGGCAGGGGTCGACAAAGGCTACGGCCTGAAGCGCCTGAGCGCCGAAAGCGGCGTGCCGCTCGACGGCATGTTGTTCATCGGCGATGCGATCTTCCCCGGTGGAAATGACTATCCCGCCGTCGAGATCGGCCTCGACACGGTCAGGGTGCGCGACGTTGCGGAAACCGCCGCCGTCGTGGCCGCCATCATCGCATGTCTGCACCGGTAGGTTCGCAGATGTTCACGATCCTCGCCTTAATCACGAGCGCCTTCAAGGCGCTCGGCCCAACATTCGTTTTTAACCTCCGATTTGGAGCGATCGCGTAGAACAGGCAGGCCGGCATGTTTCAAAGCTCATGGTGGGAGATAACCACCCATATCATCAGTCTCGCCGTCGCCTACGCGCTTGCCCTTCCGGTTGGCTGGGATCGCGAGAAGGACGCCCGTAGCGCAGGCATCCGCACATTCCCGTTGGTTGCCATCGCCAGTTGCGGCTTCGTGCTGGTAGGCATCGCGATCCTCGGCCGCACGTCCCCGGCGCAGGCCAGGTTGCTCGAAGGTCTGATTACAGGCGTCGGTTTCATTGGGGGCGGCGCGATCCTGAAGAAGGGTAGCAAAGCCTCGGGTACGGCAACAGCGGCCAGCCTGTGGGCGACTGGCGCGCTCGGGGCGGCCGTCGGCTACGGCCTATACGATATCGCCTTCATCCTGAGCTGCACCACCTTCCTGACCCTGCGCTGTTCTCGTCCGCTCAAGCGCGCTACCAATGGCGACGCCTGTACTCCGGCAAGTCCATGACGACCTCTCAGGCGAGCCGATGGACACATCCAGTGCAAGCCCTCACCCGACGTTGGGCGCCGGCGCGGACTATCCCGGCGCGGGACCGCCAACACCGCTTGCTGCGCTGGGCGACGCTGTTGGAGCGCAATCCTCACCAGATCATCGGCCTGCTGCCTCCCTCTTGGGCAGGCGGTGACGCGCGCGGCCCGATGATCGATCGGCCGAGCGCGATCGATGTCGCATGGGACGATGTGGTGCTGCGTGTGATGGGGCTGGCGGGTCGATCGCGCCGTGAAGCCAAAGCATTCTTCGGGCTGTCGGACGCGGAATTGGATCGAATTGTCGCTGGGTCGTGGCGGTGTCCGATCCGCCCCGCTTGGCAGGTCGCCGCGCGGATCAGGAACGTCGAGTGCCCGCGACTGGAAAACGCGATCGTAGGATCGGTCCTCGCCCTCATCCTCGTGTTCTGCGCCATCTTCTATTGGATCATCTGACGAGGCTGTCTTGTGTTCGACATCATAACATCGATCCTATCGGCACTCGGCGGCTTTGGCGTCTTCCTGCTGATGCTGGCCGAGAACGTCTTTCCGCCGATTCCATCGGAAGTGATCCTGCCCCTTGCGGGCTACACGGCCGCGCAGGGGCGCGGCTCGCTGTGGGTGGTCGTTATCGCTGGCACCCTCGGATCGGCCGCAGGAGCGATCCTATGGTACTATGTCGGGCGCTGGATCGGCATCGATCGGTTGAAGCGCTTTGCTTCTCGCCACGGTCGATGGCTGACGTTGACGGCGGACGAGATCGATCATGTCGATCGCTGGTTCGACCGCTATGGCCGTTGGGCGGTTCTGTTCGGACGAATGGTCCCGGGAGTCCGGACGTTGATTTCGGTGCCAGCAGGGGTCAGCGGAATGCCCCTCGGTCCGTTCCTGCTTTCCACGCTTGCCGGCTCGGCAATATGGACCGTGATCCTCGTGCTAGCCGGCTACGAGCTGGGCGAACGCTATAATCAGGTGGCGAGCGTCATCGAACCGGTCAGCAACGCCGTGCTCTTGCTGGCCGTCATTTGGTATCTCTGGCGGGTCGCGACCTTCGGGCGATCCGGGGATCGCCATTGATGAATGTCAATGGCTCGTCTCCCGTTTTTCCCGCCGGACTTTGGCTTACGGCAGCTTCGATGCTGGTCTTCGTCACGCGCTACGCCAGTGCCCTTGGCCTGGTCCCGCGAGGAACCACGTTCATTCTCATCAAGTGGATCGGGAGGCTTTACCGCATCGGGTTTCGCGCATGGCGTCGCAACGGGGGGAAGTGGCGCTGGGCCGCATCATCAAGATCCACCGCCACAAGGTAAGCGAAGCATCCTATGTACTATCTTGCAGTCAAGGCCATCGTCTCGGGCATACTAATCGCGGCAGCGTCGGAAGTGGCGAAGCGCTATCCCGGGTTCGGAGCGCTGATTGCGTCGCTACCGGTCGTCTCGGTCCTTGGCATGATATGGCTGTGGCACGACCGGCCTGATGCGATGAACATGGCGGCCCATGCGCAGGCGACCTTCTGGTTCGTACTCCCCTCGCTGCCGCTATTCCTACTGATACCAGTCCTTTTGCGTCACGGAATTGGCTTTTGGCCAGCCTTGGCCGCCGGATGCTGCCTGACCGTCCTGCTCTATATCGCGATGGTTCTCGCACTCCGGCGCTTTGGCATCGCTTTGTGATTTCCATGAACAACGAGCGGGTGAACAGAATGACAAACCTCAAGGAACGCGCGCTCATTGCCGCTGTCGCGACCATCGCTCTGACTGGATGCGGACTGATTAAACCACGGGATGCTGGCTATTTCCGTTTCCACGCGGAAGAGGCGAGGCTGGTTGTCACCCGCTGCGAGCGGGGCCAGGAAACCGGCAGCGACTGCGAGGCCGCGGCCCAGGCCGTGGCCGAGCTCGATGCGGCTGCGCGCCGGCAACCTCCGGCCAGAGCCGGACGCCAGCGCGGACATGATGCTACACTGGAGAAGGAACGTGATGATCGGAATTAACGGCACGCTCGCGCTGATGGTCGCAACGGCCGCTGGACTGACGCCACCTGCTGCGAGCGCACAGCACGCTCAACACGGTACGAGCGTGACCCGGGGAGCTGATGCGGGAAAGCGGGCCGACACGCCCGCAACCAGAGCCTACCGGGCCGCGAACGCCAAGATGCATGGCGCTATGGACGTGGCCTTCACTGGTGATGCCGACGCCGACTTCATGCGCGCGATGATCCCCCATCATGAAGGCGCGATCGCGATGGCCGAGATAGAATTGAGGTACGGGCGCGATCCCGCTGTTCGCCGGCTTGCAGCCGAAGTAGTGGCGACGCAGCGGCGCGAGATCGCCGAGATGCGGGCGTGGCTTGCCCGGCGCGAAACCCGCAAGTAGCGGCCCGAAGCCTTACCGCCGTCAATGATGGCGGCGGTAATGCCTCGGACGGGAATGACGATCATAGTGCCGATCGCGCACGTAGTGGCGAGACTGGTATCGCGGAGAGTCGGCATAATAGCCGCCACCATAATAGGGCTGCGCATAGCCATAGCCGTGATTTGACACGACCACACGTCCATGTCCGCCGTAGCTACCATGACCTGTGGAATGACGGCCACCATGGTGCTGCGCCATCGCAGTACCAGGGACCAACGAAGCCAGCAGCCCCGCTGCAATCCAAAATGTCTTACGCATGTCTACTCTCCTACCATCGGACGATAGGATCGAACGACGGCGTATTTGATATTAGGGCTTCTACTTGAACCGACACTGAACTTGATGCCGGTCAACGATACCAGAACGTGCGCATGTAGACTCAAATCTGGGCCTTTGTGGTGCCGACAGTCGAACCTTGTGCCTTTGAGCCTCTCAATCGCATGGACAACGCTGTGATGGCTGGCAGGACAAGAAGGGTCAGGATTGTCGATGTTATAAGCCCCCCGATGACGACCGTTGCGAGTGGGCGTTGCACTTCTGCTCCTGTGCCGGTCGCAAGCGCCATCGGCACGAAGCCAAGAGACGCGACCAGCGCGGTCATCAGCACCGGACGGACGCGCTCCATTGCGCCGCCCACGATCGCATCGTCGTCGGCCGCACCGTCTTCGCGATACTTTCCGATCGCACTCATCATCACGAGGCCGTTGAGGACGGCAACGCCCGATAGGGCTATGAACCCGACCGCTGCGGTGATCGAGAAGGGGATACCGCGCAGCAGCAGCGCAAACACGCCCCCTGCGAGCGCCATCGGCACCGCCGAGAACACGATCGCCGCCGACACGAAGCTGCCGAGCGCCATGTAGAGCAGGGCATAGATCGCGATAAAGCAGATCGGCACGACGATCAGCAGGCGCAACCGAGCCGATTGCAGGCTCTCGAAGGTGCCGCCCCACTCAGTATACATGCCGGCGGGAAGCTGCATCTGGCCGATCCTCGCCTGTGCTTCGTCGACGAACCCGCCAAGATCGCGCCCGCGGACGTTGATCTGCACGACCACCATCCGCTTGCCATTCTCGCGACTAACCTGGTTCAACCCCTGCGTGTAGTTGAACCGGGCGACCTGGCTGAGCGGGATCGAGCGCGCCACCTGACCCTCGGCAGTGGGCAGCATCACCGGGATCGACCCCAGTGTCTCAAGGTCATCCCGTTGCGCATCGGGGAGGCGGACCACGACGTCGAACCGCCGGTCTCCCTCGAACAACAACCCGGCCTCGCGCCCGCCAAGCGCAGCCGAGACCGTGTTCGCCACCTCCTCAACCGACAGGCCATAACGGCCCGCCGCTTGCCGATCGATCTGCACGTCGAAGGTCGGCGCGCCGGACGTCTGTTCGGCACTCACGTCACCAGCGCCCGGGATGGTGCGCATGACGGAAGCGATGCGCCGCGCCTGTTCGCTCATCGCGTCGAGGTCATCGCCGTAGAGTTTGATCGCGACGTCGGCGCGAACGCCGGCGATCAGCTCGTTGAAGCGCATCTGGATCGGTTGCTGAATCTCTGTTCGGTTGCCGATCAGCGGTTTCATCCGCTCCTCGATGCGGCGAAGGATGTCCTCCTTGCTCTTAACCTCCGCCGGCCACTCGTCCTCTGGCTTTGGAATCACATAGGTATCCGACGCATTGGGCGGCATCGGATCGGTGCCGAGATCGGCGTTGCCGTTCTTAGAGAAGACCAGCGCCACCTCCGGCAGCGTCTTCAATGCATTCTCGATCTGAAGCTGCATCTGTGTCGACTGATCGATCGACGCCGATGGCACGCGGAAGTTGGTGACGGTTATGTCCTTCTCGTCGAGCTGCGGCATGAACTCCTCGCCGAGCAAGCCAAAGCTCAGCACTGCCGCGACGAACACGCCGACACCGCCCAGAATGAAGGGCATCGGCCGAGCTACGCCCCTGCCCAGCACGGGGGCGTAGCGTTCCTTGAACCAGCGGATCGGCTTCACTTCCGTCTCGCTGACCCGGCCCTTGACGACGATCGCGATCATCGCGGGAACGAAGGTCAGCGACAGGACGAAAGCGGAGGCGAGCGCCACCATCAACGTGATCGCCATCGGCGCGAACGTCTTGCCCTCAACGCCCTGGAAGGTGAGCAGCGGCACGAAGACGAGGAAGATGATGAGCTGACCATAAACGGTCGGCCGCACCATCTCCTTGGCCGCGAGTGTCGTTTCCTCCATCCGCTCGTCGCGGGTGAGAAGCCGGCCTTCATGCTCCTGGCGCTCGGCGAGGCGGCGAAGCGCATTCTCGACGATGATGACGGCGCCGTCGACGATCAGCCCGAAGTCGAGCGCTCCAAGGCTCATCAGGTTGCCCGATACGCCCAGCCCGTTCATGCCGGCGGCCGTCATCAGCATAGTGATCGGGATGACCGCAGCGGTGATGAGCGCGGCGCGGATGTTGCCGAGCAGCAGGAACAGCACGACGATGACGAGCAGCGCGCCTTCTGTGAGGTTCTTTTCGACCGTCGCGATCGTCGCGTTGACCAGCTTGGACCGGTTGTAGACCGGCTCGGCGAACACGTCGGGCGGCAGCGCCTTGTTGATCTGCGTCAGCTTCTCGGCGGCATCGGTCGCGACGATGCGGCTGTTGTCGCCCACCAGCATCAGCACGGTCGAGATGACCGCTTCCGATCCCATGCGACTGCCGGATCCGGTGCGGACCGCACCGCCGATCACGACCTGGCCCACGTCCTTGACGCGGATGGGAACGCCGTTCCGGGTTGCCACGACGGCTTCCTGAATGTCATCGATCGATTTGAGGCGAGCATCGGCGCGGACAAGGAAGCTCTCGCCGGCACGGCGGACGTAATTGGAGCCGGCAGAGAGATTGGCCCGCTCCATCGCGTCCGCCAACTCCGTCACCGACAGCCCATAGCTAACGAGCGCGTTCAGGTTTGGCTCGATCAGATATTGCTTCACATAGCCGCCGTTGGAATCAACCCCGGCGACGCCGCGCACGGCGCGCATCTGTGGGCGGATGATCCAATCCTGCACCGTGCGGAGATATGCCGCCTTCGCCAGCTCGGTGGTCAGGCGTTCGCCCTCGGGCGTGAGATAGCTGCCGTCCGACTGCCAGCCCGGCTTCCCATCGACCGTCTTCAAGCCCTTGCCGTCGGGGTGACGGAAGGCGACCGAATAGAAGAAAATCTCGCCGAGCCCGGTGCTGAGCGGTGCTAGGATCGGCTGCGCGTTGGAAGGCAGGCTGTCGCGCGATTGTGCGAGCCGTTCCGTCACCTGCTGGCGCGCGAAGTAAATGTCGGTGCGGTCGGTGAAGACCGCCGTTACCTGGCTGAAGCCGTTGCGCGAGATGGAGCGGGTCATCTCAAGCCCTGGGATTCCGGCCAGCGCCGTTTCCACCGGGAACGTCACCTGCTTTTCGATGTCGACCGGCCCAAGCGTCGGGGCGAATGTGCTGATCTGGACCTGTCGGTTGGTGACGTCGGGCACAGCGTCAATCGGCAGCTTGGTGATCTGCCATAAACCAAAGCCAATGACGACGAGGGTCAGGACGGCGACAAGCCATCGCATCCGGACCGAAAGGGAGAGGATGCGGCCGATCATTCCGCCGACTCCTTCTCGATCTCCGCTTTGAGGAGAAAAGCGTTGGTGGTGGCGATCTGCGTGCCGGCGGCGAGGCCGCCGGTGATCGCCACCATCCCGCCTGATCGGCTGCCGACCTGAACCGGCTGTGCGCGGAAGCCTTGGCCGGTGCGGACGAACACTACGGTATCGCTGCCAAGCGTCTGCACCGCGTCTTGCGGCACCATCACGCCACTCTTGGCGGCCCCGCCGCTGGCGAGGATACGAGCCTGCACAAGCTGGCCCGGGGCGAGTGTGCTGCCGCCAGAGGTCGGCGTGATGACGACGGTCGCGGTCCGCGATTGCGGATCGACGACGCCGGTCGACGAACGTACGCGGCCCTCGATCTTGCGGCCATCGGTGGTGGTCAACTCCACCCTGTCACCTTCTCGGACCCGGCCTGCATCGGCGGGGGGAACGCTAGCCGTGATCTGAAGCCGGCGCGGGTCGGCGACGCGGAACAGCTCGGTTTCAGCCGCGACGAACTGGCCGAGATTGGCACCAGCATTGGTGACGCGCCCCGAGACGGGGCTGACGACCGCAACCGATCGGCCGTCACCTGATACGCGGGCAGCGCCTGCGGCGGCGCTAGCGCGCCGGGCATCGGCCTGGGCGACCGCCAGATTGGCTTGTGCGGCTTCATAGTCAGCGCGGGGGGTGACGCCCTGGGCAAGCAAACCGCGTTCGCGTTCGAGCTGGCGAGCGGCGAGAGTGACGCGCGCGGACGCGGCCGAGCGATCGGCTGCGATCTGCGAAGCATCGCGGCTCTCGACCAGAGCGAGCGTCTGGCCGGCTCGCACAAGATCGCCGATGCGGACCATGATACGGCTGACCGTGCCCGGTGCGCGCGCGGTCAGCACCGCCTCGGCGTCGGGCGTCGCCTCGACCGTAGCGGAGGCAAGGATCGCGGCGTCCAGCTCGCCGGAGGCCGCCGGGGCTACAGTGATCTGCGATGCCGAAAGTGCCTGCTGCGTCATCGCGACCGTGTTCGACGGCTTGGCTGGCGCTGCGGCCTCCGTAGGAGCAGGGGCAGGGGCGGGCGATTGGGTGAGGCGCGCAGCGCCGAATCCAAGCGCGGCGGCAGCGACCAGGCCAATGGCGGCGCCGGTGTAGAGGCGAGTTTTATCGGTCATTGCACCGCTTCTCCGGTGATGGTGAGGCCCTGCAGACGGGCGAGATTGGCGCGGGCGTCGAGGCGCGCTGCGGCGGCATCGAGGATGAGGCCGCGGGCGACTCCGAGATTTTGACGTGCGGCGAGCAGTTCGATCAGCGGGCTTTTACCTGCCTCGTAAGCGATGCGGGCGAGGCGGTAGCCTTCTTCGGCGGTTGTCAAAGTCCGCTGCGCGGCAGCGGCACGAGCGTCGGCTGCCTCGACCAGCGCTAGACCGGCGCGTGTCCCGGCCTCGGCTTCGAGCCGGGCCGCGGCGGCGCGCGCTTCTGCTCCTTGCAGCTCAGCGCGTGCCGCCGCGATGTTGCCCTGGTTGCGATCGAAGAAGGGGAGCGGGACCGATATGCCGGCGACTAGGGCAGGGCCGCTCGCGACGCGGAGTTGACGCACTCCAAGCTGCGCAGTGACGTTCGGAATGGCGAGGCGCTGTTGCACCGTCACCGCCCGCGCAGCGGCGTCTTGTTCGGCTTCCGCGACCCGCACCGTCGTCGCCTGCATCGCGTCAATGGGACCGAAAGCCGGCTTGGCATCGAGCCGATCGAGGAGTGACTCCGAAAGACCGGTGAAGGGGGTGGTCATACCGGCGAGCGCCGAAAGACGTGCCAGCGCGACCGTCTTGAAAGCGCGCGCGTTTTCGAGGTCGGCCTGAAGCGTGTTCAGTTCGGTTTCGGCCTGCACTTGCCGGAGACGGGCTTCCTTGCCGGCGCCGACCAAAGCGCGGGCAACCCTCAAGACATCGGTCGCCTGTTTAACCTCTTCTTCGGCGATGGTGATGCGACGATCGGCGATTTCGGCACCAGCATAAGCGCGCGCCAGCTCAGTCGCAAAGACGAGACGGCCGTCACGATCGCGCGCCTTTGCCGCAACGATCCCGGCTTCACCGGCGGCGATCCGAGCGGATCGCTTGCCGCCCAGTTCGACAGGCTGATCGACCTGGAAAGTCGTCTGTTGTTGATTGCGCGCATTGCGATCGTGGTCGCCCACGAAATTCTCTGCATAGACATTGATCGAGGGGTTCGGTCGGGCGCGCGCTTGTAATGCCAAGCCGCGTGCTCGGGCGACGTCTGCTTCTAGCGCCAGGACGCGCGGCACATCACGCGTCTGATTTAGAAGCTGTGCAAAGGGGGGTGCGGTCTGCGACCACGCCGCACCTACGGGCGATAGCGCCGCAAAGGCGCCGGTCAGCGCAACGGTGCGCGACCGGCGAAAACTGCCGTTCATAGTGCATGATCCTCTAGGGTAGTCAGTCGACGCGCGCGGCGTCGGCGAGACTCAACCGCGAGGCGGACGCAGAAGCTTAGATGGGTCGATCCCGCTGGGGAGCGATGGAGTTAATATCGACCACACGCGAGCGGCGACGATGGCCGCAACCGGCGCAGCCCTCGCGCCATCGAAAGCAACCCAGTGGCCTGCGGCGTGGGCAAGAAGGTGAGCTGGCCCGTCGCCGTCGGCCTGCTTTGCCGGAGCCTGATCGTCATGATCGATCATAACCGCATGGTCGTGATCGTCATCAGAATGGGTATCGACCATGGCGACTTGAACCGGGCCGTGATCGTGAACCATGGCGCTATGCCATCCCGATACTGCGACAAGCCCGAGGACAGCGGCCAGCGCCAACACGACTCCTAGGATCGCAACAGAGGAACGCTGCACCGCCATCATTTGCAGCGTAAGCCGACGCAAAAAACGGGGCAAGGAAATCACTTGCCGGTCAATTCGAGCGTTCACGCTATTTCAGCCTGCTCGACATTATACCAGCGCCTTGGCGGCGAGACACGACATCAGGACGTGCCCCCCTTTGCGGAACGGTCGGTCAGCTTTGCCAAGCGGTGTGGCAGGTCGCTCATGACGCGGCGTGCATCACCAGGTCGCAGGTTACGCCAACGCCGGACCTCGTCGCGCGTGCGGCCACACCCCCGGCACCATCCGGTGCGGGCATCGAAACCACATAGATCGACGCAAGGCGATCGCATCAGATCGCGCCGATCCGACTGAGGCCTTGCAAGCCGGAATAGGCCATGTAGCCCGCGATCACGAGCATCAGGCCCGCCGACGCATAAGGCGCCTTGCGCGCGAAGTCGCCGAACCCTGACCAGCGCTTGCGGATGTGCGTGACGCTGAGCGATGCGATGACGCCGGCGCTGACCATCGTCACGGCAAGGCCGACGCTGAACGCGCTCACCAGCACGACACCGAGCGCGAGACGCTTGAGCTGGAGGCAGAGCAGGAGGACGGTGACGGCTGCGGGGCAGGGGATCAGCCCGCCCGTCAGGCCGAACAGCGCGATCTGGCCGGTCGTTACCTGACGATCGGCGAACCGGCGGCTGATATCGGCGGCGTGGGCGCGCTCATGCGCGTTCATGTAGGCATCGTCGCCCGTGACCTTCAGTCCATCATGCCCGTGGCCGTGATCGTGCCCGTGTTCGGCGAATGTGAGGTCGTAGTCATGGCTGTGGCCGCCGTGGCCCAGCGAGACGCGCGCGTTGAAGGCGTGCGGTTCCGGGATCTCCTCGACGCTTTCGATGTAATCGCCCCGATCGACGAAGCGGAATGTCTGCGAACGGCCTTCGCCGCGATCCGTTGTGAGGATAACATCCGCCGCTTTCCAGCCACCCTTGGCAAAGCTCGCCCGCCAGCGCGGCGGCACGCCATCCTCGAAAATCTCCAGACGCATCATGCCGTGGCCGGTGTCGATCGTGCGGATCTCGTCCTCGCCGTGATGGTGGTGGTGATCGTGCGCGGCTTCGGCCTTCTGATCGGCACGCGTGCGCCAAATCATCCATAGACCGATGCCAAGAACGATGACGGCCGAGCCGAGCAGGAGGTAAGGCTCGGTCGTTTCGGTGTTGATGCCGCGCCCGAGATATTGCCCGCCAAGCGCGATGCCCCACACGATCGCGGTGTGCGAAAGCGCCGCGCACAGGCCGAGCAGGACGGCTTGGCCAACAGTGCCACGCACTGCGATAATAAACGCAGCCATCATGGTCTTGGAATGGCCGGGCTCCAGCCCGTGCAGCGCACCGAGCAGCAGCGCGGTCGGGATGAACAGCCAGAGATTGGAGCTGCCCTGTTGAACGAGTTCGGCGAAAGAGGTCATGGTGCGTCCCGGCAAGCCCGGCGGTCGCGACCGATCGGACGTGAAGTTCGGGCAGGTCCATATCCCCCCATGGGGATAGAGTCTATCCCCCCGGGGGGTTGCTCGACAAAGTTCGTCCGTTTGTCTTATAGGGTGACATGGCCCATTACGATCATTCCAATCATCCCGCGATCATCAAGCGGCTCAACCGTGCGACCGGGCACCTGAAAAGCATCGTCGGGATGATCGAAGAGCAACGGCCGTGCGTCGATATCGCGCAGCAGCTTCAGGCGGTGGAGAACGCGATCGCCAGCGCCAAGCGCGCGCTCATCAACGATCATATCGATCACTGCTTGGTTCACGCCGAAGAGGGCGAGGGGACAAAGGTGGCGGTGGAGCAGTTCCGGGCGATATCCAAATACTGGTGATCGCCTAATCGGACAGGGTTGATCGGATTCGGCTTGTACATATGCCCCCCAGGGGATACGGGCGTCTCACTCTTGGGGAGTAGCTACCCGCTGTTGCGGGGCCATCGTCAACATCCTTGAACCTTCCGGTTCGTGGCGATGGCAGCAGATTTTGATCTGCCCGGCGAGACCAACGATGCGCTACCTCTCTCGTGGCCGGAGGTGGATTGCGTCGTTCGGTTGACGGCCCTTGGACGTATATCAATGACGGGTTTGCTAACGCTCGGCGCTCTTGGCGCCAGCTTGTCGGTCGACGCCTTCGCTGCGGCGGTGGGGAAGGGTGCGACCAATCAGCGCAATCGTTGGCGCGATGCCTTACGTGTCGGCGCCGTGTTCGGCTTCTTCGAGGCGATCACGCCGGCGATTGGCTGGGCGATCGGCCTGGCGCTGAGCACTTGGATCGCGGCAGTCGATCATTGGATAGCCTTCTTCCTGCTTTTCGGCGTCGGCGGGCATATGATCCATGCAGCGACGAAAAGCGACGTGGACGCGGGTCAGCGCGCTCAGACCGGCGTGTGGCGACTGGTCGTTACCGCGCTCGCCACCAGCATCGATGCAACGGCGGTGGGTGTCAGTCTCGCGGTCATGCAGGTCAATATCCTGACCGCGTGCCTCATCATTGGCGGGATCACCACGGTCGTCGCCACGATCGGCGTCATGCTCGGCAAGCACGCGGGACGGTATATCGGCCGCTATGCAGAGATGCTGGGCGGGCTGACGCTCATCCTCATCGGCGGCACGATCCTCTACCAGCACCTCACCGCCTGACCTCAAACCAGCGCGCCGCTTGCTCGCTTGGCGGGGAAGCGGCGCGCGATTTCGCAGCTAGTCCGCGATAAAGCTGCCGCGTCCTCCCCGGAACGCGCCGACGACATTGCCACGATCCCAATGGCCGGACAGGATGCCGCGCCGGGGGATGCTTCCGACCGGCTTGCGGCGCGCGGCGAGTAGCCGCGCGCGGCGTGTATCGCGATCGATGGGCAAGCCCGTCATGATGTCGATGGCGGTGCGCAGCGGGGTCATGCGGGCCGCCACTGCTCGACCAGCGCCGCCATCGCGTCGCGGTAGCCCCAAGCATCGGGATAGACGGACGGCTCGGCCGCCAGATGCGCCATGACGATGAGCATGTCTTCCGAGATGCCGGGATCGCAATTGCAGAGGTGAAGGACCGGAAAATGGCCCCATGCACTGCCGTCCCACCATGCCAACAGGAAGTCGGCCGCACGCGAGGCTTGGCCGGTATCGGACCCGGCGACGACGATCAGGCGGGCAATGGCCTCGCCAACGTCCTCGAAGCTGACAGCCCGGATTGCGGGGCGGCGTTGGGGTGGGCTCATGACTATTCGCTTCTGCTCCTTCAAGCGTGGAAGGGGACGGGGACCAACAGCGCATCATCGATCGGCTCGACGTCGCGCAGCTCCACCATCACGATCTTCTCTACCCGCTCGGCGCCGGTCGGATCGAGATAAACATAGGTGTGGCCTGCAAACACCGGGCTGCACAAGCGCCAGATCACGCCTTTCCGACCGATGCGGCGTTCCGCGCGCCCGTCATAGGATGCGAAAGCGCCCGCAATCCGGACCCGCTGCGCGATCCGCAGCCAATTGGCTGCGCCGTCGATGACGACGGCCAGTTCCTCCGGCGAAAGAGCCGGTCGGCCGATGCCGAACGTCGCTTGGGGATCGCGCGCGATCCGGGACAGCTTCTCCTCGACCGGTTCCGGTTTCCAGTCGCTGACTGGCCCGGGGGCGGCCTTGTACATATGCGTTACCGGCTTCCCGCCGAACAGGTCGGGTTGTACGCCGACAAGGCGGCGGTGGAACATCGCCTTGTGATAGTCGCGCCGCCATTGCGCTTCGGGGGTCAGCGGCTTCGCATTTGGGCCATCGCGCATGATCGCGACCAGCTCGTTAAACTCCTCCTCGCTCACCGTGGCGACGCTCGGGTCAAAGACAATGCGCGCCGCCACGCCCCGGCCCCCGTCGGGGCCGGGATCGTCGGCGGCGGTCACGCCGCCGCCTCCAGTTCGGGCGCTGTCTCGACCGCCATGCGGCTCAACAGCCAGTCGGACGCGTCCTGCGCGAGCCGTGCGGCGGTGAAGATGCACTTCTTGTCGTTGCGGAGCGCTTGAAGCCAGTTCGCCAGATAGGCGGCGTGGTCCTCGCGATCGTGGAGCTTGATGCCGATGGTGGCGCTGACGAACGCGGCCCCAAGCTCGGCGACCAGTTCCTCGCGAGCATAGTCCTCGCGCTTCGTGGAAATGAGGGAGGGGCGGGCAAGGCGGTCAACGTGCCCCGTCGCATGGCAAAGCTCGTGCGCTAGGGTCGAATAATAGTCGTCGCTGGTGTGGAAGTCGGCAAACTGCGGCATGACGACATGATCGCCGCTCGGCTGATAATAGGGCTGGGAACCGAAGTGCTTGAGGGTGACGGGCACGCGGGCAAAGAGCGTGTCCAGTTCGGCGTCGCGCTGGTCGGGATTGGTCGCGGTGATGACGGGCAAGGGGGCAGGATATTTCGCCTCGATGCCGTCGATCTGCTCGGCATTGAAGACGGTGTAGCGCTTGAGGAACGCCACCTGACGCTTGCCATCCTCGCCTCGCTCTGCGCCCTCCTGTGCCTTGCTGTCGGCGTTCACCTCGATCTTGTTGGCATAGACGACGGTTGAGCCCTTCTCGCCCTTGCGGACGCAGCCGCCGAGCGCGAGCGCCTGCTTGAAGGTCAGCCAATGCGGGGAAGCATAGCCCTTCGTCATGGCGGCAACCCAAAGGGTCAGGACGTTGATGCCGCGATAGGGAACCCCCGTCGAGCGCAGCGGGATGGTGGGTGCGGTGCTGCCGTTCCACGATTTCGACCAAGGCCGGGTGCCCGCCTCGATCATGGCGATCATCTGATCGGTGATTTCCTGATAGATGTCGGCCCGGTTGTCGGTGATCCGTCCCATGATTGTCTTCCTTTCCTCTGAGGCTGAAAGCCGGTCGCAACAGCAACCGGCTCTGCCTTTCCGGCGAGGAACGGGATGGGGAGGGAGGGCGAGAATCTACCGCTGGCGCGGGCGAGCCGCCCTAGCGTGGCCGACGCCCTGCAGGGCGTCGAGTGCCACGCTTGGCGGATTACACGGGCGGTCGATTGTCGTTCGGGAACGAAAGGGCAGCCGCCCTTGGTGTTCCCCGGCGCTGGATGGCCTCCGGGGGAGGGCAGCGGCGCGAACGGGCTTACGCCGCGCCCTAGGCGCTTCGATCAGGTGTGCCACGTGGCACACCTTTCACGCGAGGATCGTCACCCAATAGGGCCGAGACGGCGGTACGGCGGCTTGGTCGGCGCAGAGAGCGAAAGGAGCGGTGCTTGCAGGGTCGCACCCGGCTTCACGCTGATCCTAGACGTTAGCGTTCTGTAGCAACCCTGTTGAATAGAGCGCCATCTATAAGCTGGATCTCTGCCGTTTTGAGGGGCCGCACACCCTCTTTGGTGAGAACCCATGTCATGTCGTTGGATTGCCCCAGCGTGATACCTGACACCTGCTTTCCTTCGAGATGGTAAATCCACACCTCCCCTCGGGTGATGTTACCTATGCGGTCTTTCGCTCGGATCGTACCTGCAACATGGCCAGCGGCGACCACAATGAGGATGACAATGGTCCCGCACCCCACCCGAGCCATAAACAATGTCAGAGGATCAAAAAACGGCGGCCTATGCGATGCAGCCCTGGCGCGGTCGAAGAGCTTGCCGGCAATCAAAGTAAGCGCCGTCACGATCAGCAGCGGCAGGATCGCTGTAAGCCACGCGCCGGTTGTGGTGATAATGGCACCGAGGCCCTCCACCGCAACTGCAATGTTCGAACCGCCAAGATTGGTCGGATCGATGGCAAAACGGCCGAAATAGGCCTGTCTGTAGGTCCACCCGGCAAAATAGATGGCCGCTAATATGGTGGCGATCACGAAGGCGGAGTCAAACGCCTTGGTGACGAGTTCACGCGGTGAGGAAGATGTTCCAGGGCCTGCGGGCATTTGTCCTCCTTACGGGAATGGCTTTGCGAAGCGGCGTATAGATCCCACGTACACGGGTGGCTGGATCGTCGAGCTGACGAACGCGGCCCCAGCTCGGGAACCAGTTCCTTGCTGGCGTAGCTGTGCCACGTGGCACACCCCTCTTCATCGCTGGAACGATGCGTCCGACCCGGCCGAGTGATATGCCGGCGGATTGACCCGCCGGAGTCAGGCCGGCGTGTCGTCGTTGCCCGGTGCAGGCTGTGCGAGACCTGTATCGACGACGGCGGGTAGGGCTTCCACCGTTTCGACCTCGGTAGCGGCCGTTTGCAGGCGGATCGAGCTTCGCACCGATGCCGCGTCGAGCCGGTCCTGAAAGTAGGTCTGCGACCAAGCCATGTCAGCCCATTCGTCGGGGCGCGCCTGATAGGCGCCGACGCGGCCGACCAGACCACATAGCCAGTCGGCGCACTGGCATGTCTGGTAGCGTTCGCTCTCGACTTGGAAGGGCGGCTCGATGATGCGACGCCGGGGGGAGGGGCCACCATACATGGCTTGGCTCGCGCGAGTCAGGATGGCGTCGCGATCCTGATGCTCGTCCATGACGATGACCATATCGGCGTCGTTCTGATCGGCATATTGGTTGAGGCGCTTCATCGCCTCGCCCAGGACCGTGAGGTAAAGCGCCTGCGCCTTAAACTCCGCGACGGGGCGGTTCTTCTCGAGGCCAACGTAGAAGACATGCCCGCCGCTTGCGCGGATCTTGTTGAGGATGCGATTGGCCGCCGTGCGAACCTGCCGGTATTTCTCGACGTTCATGCTGGTGAAGAGGGCCGAGCCCTTCTTCTCCCATGTCGCGGGATGCTGGCCGCTTTGCCCGATCTCCCAAGCCAGCATGTTGCATTTGAGCTGGTAGAACCAGGTCGAGAATTGCCGCACGGATGAGTAGGGGAGGATCATGCCCCCGAGCCCGAAAACGGGACTGTCATTGTAGGCGGGATCGTCGCGCGCGACATACGGGCCGATGTGGCCAAACTCGTCGAGATAAGCGAAATACAGCATGCAGGTCCCCAGAATCGCGAAAGCCCACGCTAAGCGTGGGCCTCGGAATTGGGGCAGCCCGTGAGCCGCGTCCGTCAACAGATATGAGCGATGAGCCTGGTGTTGTCAAGAACGGACGCTGATTACTCCCCTGAGCGAAAGGCGTCCTCAATGATGGGCAGGTATCGCTCCACCTGCTCCTTGTCGCTCTCCTGCTCATCGGCGGGAAGATCGGCATAGTCGGTCGCAATCTGCTTTTCCCAGCGTTCGACAAGATCGGCGGGGATCAGCAACGAGCCGTCCTCCTGTTTGGTCGCCTTGCCGTGCATGTAGCGCTGCCAATGCGACCAGCGCTCATGTTCGATCGCGGCGAGGCGTTCGACCAAGGTCTTACGGGCGTCAGCGGCGAGAGGCTTTGCCATGTTAGATCAGCCCGCTTTCCACCAGACTTCGATAATGCTCGCCCAATACAGTCAGCTCGCAGGCTTTGCTGCCCATCGCTGCGTGCCACATATGCGGTGCATCGACGGGGCGCACGAGGTTGACCCTCACATACCGTTGGAGCACCGCGAATATCGCGGTTTTCTCCGGGTCCGGCGGTGGAATGGAGGGGTCGTTCTTCTGCTCCTCCGACCGCTCGGGCTCAAATGCCGGATCGAGAGGGAATTGGTAAGTGGCGGTCGGAAAATGCTTCGCCAGCGCCTGAAGATCGGTCAGCGCGATCGGGGGTGCCGCCTTGCGCAGCGACACGAAGGTTTTGACATTCGTCTTGAACACCGGGCGCTGCTTCCACGGCCCAAGCGACTGGTCGATATGAGCATAGACGCTGCCCGGCGTGACGTCGCCCAGCAGGTTGGCGGCGGCGCCGCCGAGCGCGTCGACGAACAGGCTGGTGAACACGCCGGCACCGCCCCCTTCGACCTCCATCGCATATTGCTCGGCGGTGGACGCTGTGAGGATGGTCATGCCGTCGCGGATTTCCGCAGCGGGATGGGTGGGACGTTCCCCGGCAGCGCCACTATGGCAGCTATCGAGGATGATGATCTTGTTCTTCGCCCCGGAATTGGCAGCGAGCGTCATGATGTCTGAAAGCGGCAGGCCATCGTCGCCGCTGCGGCTGTCGCTGGTGCAGAGGTAGCCGCCGGTGTCCTCGATGAAGCCATGCCCGGCGAAGTAGAACAGGGCGATGTCCGCGTCGTCGGCATAGAGTTCGCGGACAGCCGCCTTCAGCTCCTCGCGATCGACCAGATCGCCGGGACCGGTGCCGGTCAGGAGCTTAGGTGTAGCGAAGTTGACGGTGCCGTCGGCGTGGCGCTCGAGCATGGCCTTCACCGAGTGCGCGTCGTTCACGCACCCGCTGAGGTTCCCGATTTTCTCGTAATGGTCGATACCGACGATCAGGGCCTTGCGCACCGTCGCCTCCGGCTCAGAGTGAATCGATGAAGTTGGTGATGTTGGCGTCGCTCCAGGCAACGGTGCTGACGCCCGCGATCGAGGCGCGATCATCCTTATAGGCGTAGATGCCTTGGATCGGCTTGCCCTCTTCCTGGGCGCACTGGATTTCCCACTTCTGGCCCGTCGAGGCTGCCGAGTTCTTGCTGACCAGAACGATCACACCATGCGAGCGCTTGATCCGCGTGCGGACACGATCCTTCCAGTCTTTGTCGTATGGCTCCTTCACCGACATATCGATAAACTCGAATGGCTGCCGCGGATGGAGCGACTGCCCTTTGAGGAAGTCACGCTGCCGTTCATCCTCGATGGCGAACGCGATGAAGAGCACTTTCTTATCAGCCATTTCCAACATCCTCCATTATGGTTCTATTTCGATAATGAATCAGCGAACGCCCGACGACTTTAAGCATGAGCTGCAAGCTCTGGATACCGCCCATGCTCAAAACGAAGCTGCACGCGACAGCTTTGTTGCACTTGCACACACGGCGCTATTTGCCGCTTCTGTGTCATTTGTAGGAAGCGCGGTTCCGCTTGCCAAGGCGGTGTGGCCGTATGCCTTGGTTGCCGGATGGGCGATCGATGTTTTGGGGCTTCTTGCCCTGACGGTGAGCTTCGCGACGGCGCGTAAGGCGGTCGATGCGCGGCGAGCTGCCCTCTACGACGATATCCCGCCGGTAGCGGCTTGGTCCGAACGTCTCAACGGGTTCGCGCTATGGTCATTTCCCGCCGCTCTTCTATGTTTGTTCTCTTTTGTCACAGCGAACGTGGTCAGTATCAATGAGCGAGAAGCCAGCCCCTCCGCCAGCACCGCCGCCATCCCGATCGGGCGGATCGAGGGGGATAGCGCCGCCGCCACGCGCGCCGTTGCCGCCGGGGGGCGTGTCGCAGCCTCAAACGGGCGTTGTTCCGGCGCCACGGGCTCCGGTCGCCCCACCACCGCCGCCGCCGCCTCCGGCGCCTGCCAAGAAGTAGGTTGCGGCGCACCGCGCAGATAGGTGTGCCACGTGGCACACCTCATCGTCGTGTAAGGCGATCCAGTTCGGCGTGGGTTCGGGCGGTGCGCGCTGCGCCACGATTGGCCGATAGGGCGCATAGCGCGGCAAAGGCGACGAGGCCGCATCCGATCAGCGTGAAGGTGCGCGCGTCCCCGTCATCGCCCGACAGGAAGACCGCTCCCAAGCCGATGACGAGCAGGATCAGGCTGAAGCAGATCTCCGTCGCGACGCTGGCGAGCGGGGTGGGAAGGTCGCGCAAGCGGATGCCCCGCGTCTGATTATGCCAGTCGCGGACCAGCATGGGGCAGTCCGGAATGGGCTCGCATACGGCACGAACGCGGTCGCCGACGGCCAAGGCGATATAGTCGCTCGCGCACAGCTTGAGCGTGTGGCCGTTGACCTCGAACAGCATCGCGAACTCGCGGGAGGTATTCACGAAGGTATGCGTCTCCGCGCGGGTCAGGCCGGTCCGGTGGATCGTATCACCGGGATGCGAAATGGGCACGGCGGGGTCTGCGCGGTGGGTCGTGTGTTGGGTCACGCTTACGTCGGTCGTGTCGTGAAAACCGATGATATACGAGACCGGCCCTTCGATGGCGACGAACCGTTGCTGCTTCCTCATAGCCAACGTCCTTGCAAGGCTGCGTCAAACTCGACGGCCAGCGTGACGGCGCCGGCGACCAGCGCGGCGAGCGCGAACAGCGCGAGCCGCGCCCGGATGCCGGGGCGCAAGTCGTGCGTGATGGCGATGGCGGCCCCGATCGCCACCCCGAGGATCAGCGCTGGCCCCAGCTCGTAGAGGACCAGGCCGGGAAGGCGGTTGGGGAGCAGGTAGGGGAAAGCACGGATGAGGCGACCGGCCAGGACGGCGCCGACGACAAGGGACAGCGCCATGCCCCAACGGCCGATCAGGACGGCGGCGGGAGAACCGCGCTCAAGCATTGGAGCGGTTCCCCGCATGAGCAACGCCTGCCCGCGAGGGCGGCCCTTTGTGGCCTAGTCTGATCGTCACCCGCACGGGCGGAAACCCGGCGACGGGGTTCCGCGGAGCGGCGTGGCACACGCCAGCGCAGTAGAGCACGGGCCGGCGGCAGGCCTCGCTTACTGCTTGATCGTCCCTAGGTGTTTAGTCCCGGCATCTGGTGGATCGGATTGACGATGAACCGGTCTGGCTCTGACGTCCAGATCTTGGTGATATATTCGTAGGGTGTGAG